>JAWOIH010000405.1:0-3180 GCA_046484725.1 Candidatus Desulfacyla sp.
GGATGCCCCTTGTGTATGAGCTGGACGATGATCTGAAGGCGGTGGACCGATACTACCTCGGGAACCCGGAGCTGGTGAAAAAGGCCATGGCCGCGGTGGCGAATCAGGGAAAGGCCAAAGGGCCGAAATGAATCGGGGCCTTCGTTTGATGGGTCGATCCTGCATCTCACTCACTTCTCTTTGCCAGGGAGCCATTTCTCGATCGCATCGAGCACAACCTCCCTCTTGATCGGTTTTGTGATATAGTCATTCATTCCCGCTTCAAGACAGATCTCCCTGTCGCCCTTCATGGCATGGGCAGTCATGGCAACGATCGGGATGGCGTCAAATCCCTTTTGCCTGATTGCCCTCGTAGCCTCCAGTCCATCCATCTCCGGCATCTGGACATCCATAAAGATGAGGTCGAAATCCTTTGGAGATGCCGTGTATTTTTCAACTGCCTCTTTGCCGTTGCCGGCGGTCTCCACCTGGTAGCCGGCCTTGGTGAGCATCAGCTTTGCCAGCTTCTGATTAACCGGGTTATCCTCCGCTAAAAGGATGCTGGCAGACCTGCCTATTTCCTCCAGAATCGCATGCCGGGTCATAATCTCCTCTCTCACGCCTGTGTCTTCTCCGTCCCTGGGCGGCTCCTGACCAAGCAATCTCTCTACCATCTGAAGGAGGCGATCCCTTCGAACCGGTTTGCTCACAAAACCGTCAAATCCTGCCTGTCTACACCTTTTTGCATCCCGCTCCATTAGAAAAGAGAGGGCAATCAGGGGAAGGGTACGAATGAGCGATTTGGAGTCGCGAATCGCCTTTGCCACCTCATATCCGCTCATACCGGGCATCTGGATGTCAATAACGGCAAGATTAAAAGAATCATCGGCCTCCAGTGCCTCTTGAAGAGCGGATGCAACGCCCTGACCATTATTGAGGGCAAACACTCTCATCCCGGCGGACGACAAAACATGGGTCAATATCTCCAGGTTCCTTGGGTTGTCATCTACAACAAGAACCTTCCTGTCACGAAGGGATGGAGGCCTGAGCGTCGCAACCGTCTCCGCCTGTTCCGCCTTTTTGAGCCATGCAGTAAAGTGAAAGAGGCTCCCCCTGTTCAACGCACTCTCAACCCAGATATCACCATCCATAAGGCGGGATATCTGCCTGCATATGGATAGACCTAAACCGGTGCCGCCATACTTTCGAGTCATGGAACCGTCTGCCTGACGGAACGGCTCAAATACCTCCGACACCTTGTCTTCCCGAATCCCGATACCCGTATCCCGTACCGTGACATGAAGTTTTACCCGGTCACTCGCTTCGGCCTCTATGTCGAGAGAGAGTTCGATCTCTCCTGACTCGGTGAACTTGGAGGCATTCACCATCAGATTCATCAGGACCTGCCGATACCGTCTCGGATCACCCTTTATGTACGCCGGTAAGTCGGCCTCGACACGGCATAAAACCTCAACCGGTTTGGATCCTATCCAGGGACGGATGATCTCACAAACATCATAAGCAAGGAGTTCCGGATCGAAATCCTTTTCTTCAAAATACAATTCCCCTGCCTCAATCTTGGAAAAATCAAGGATATCGTTCAACAGGGAAAGGAGGGCCTGTCCGCTCCGCTGAATCGTTACGGCGTAATCCCTTTGATCTTCAGCAAGATCCGTATCGAGCAGCAGGTCGGTAAAGCCTATCACTGAATTCATGGGGGTACGGATCTCATGACTCATGTTGGCCAGGAACTGGCTCTTGGCTCTGCTGGCGCCTTCAGCGGCCTCCTTGGCCTTTCTCAGTTTCTCCTCCGCCTGCTTCCGATCCGTCATATCCCGCATGATGGCCAGAGCGGCAGGTCTGTCCCTGTATTGAATGAGGCTTGATGCGATTTCCACAAATCGCTCTTCCCCGTCCGCGCTTCGAATGCGGACGGTATAGGGAGGAGGGCCGTGGACTCCCTCCAAAAGGGTGCTGTAGTTTCTTAACACCGTCTTGCGATCTTCCGGCTCTATGATATCAAGAAAATCTCTGGCAGCCGAATGGGTTAAAGGGAGGCCCGTCAGAGCGCAACACGCAGGATTTCTAAAAACCATTTTTTCATCTTGAATCACGGAAATACAATCGTTTGCAAATTCCGTGATCACGCGATATTTTTCTTCGGCCGCTGTTTCCAGATAGCTGTTGAATACGACCCACAAAACAACGATGGAGAATCCCAGGAATCCGTACTCCATGAAATATTGAAGCGTAGGGACCCCCAGGGCGGCCAGACCATCATGAATGCCCAACGCAATCCAAAAACCCATCCCTGCGATATAGGCGATCCGGTGTTTCGAGTCGGCTGTCTTGTGCCTTATCCAGAAGATCACGGCGCTCACGCCGGCTACGGCCGCATAAAGCACGAATATGGGTCCCAAAGGCCCCAGGGCCGGTTCAATATAAGGGGAATTTAAGCCGATGAAATCCCGCGTGATGAAGTGCTCTGCCACAATATAATCGGTGGACCAGAGAAGAATCAGAATGCAGCCGTGGCCGATGCCGGCAGCCAGATGGTAGCGTTTGCTTTGAATGCCAAGATAGGAAAAGGTGAATCCGTAGAATCCATGGATCAAACAGATAATGGCAGTAAACTCCGTCAAGCCGGAAAATCGGTTAAGGGGTCCCTCAGGCGTATTGTACTCAAGAAAAATCCCGACCGAATAGAGCAAGGCTGAAAAAGAGACGGCTGCACTCCATGCATACCATGTAAACTGAGGCTTTCTGAAAAAGAAAAGCGTCTGCAGGATCACCATGAGCAGTGCCAGCACTGCCACGGATAATGATCCGGCCGACTGAAGGATGATGTTTTCAGATACCATGACGACTCTTCATATGGATGCGGGTAGTCCCACATCGCAGACGCCGAGGGTGCCGTCCATGAAGTCTTGAACCCGGGGAGATATGAGGCGCCCAGAGGGAACCCCGGTCGACAACGGAGTCAACAATCCTACGACAGGGGGAAACGCGGCATCCCCCAGGCAATGGTTTCACCCCCCGACAGGGCGACGTGACGCCTGTCAGGAGGCGGATGGGCACATCCTGATGTGGTACCCCAGGGGGAGCCTCTGGAAATGTCCAGGGGTTGAGAGGTTCAAAGGTTTAAGCATCCCAAGGTTTCGGATTCAGGGGCTGAGTGTAGGAAATCATAATTAAAACAGG
>JAWOIH010000438.1:0-18139 GCA_046484725.1 Candidatus Desulfacyla sp.
CTTTGAGGATAATCACCTTTGCATCGCATCGCTTCCCCGCGTCCTCAAGACATGCAATGATCTCTTCTTCGAATTCCTTTCCCAGGGCGTTCCGCTTGTCCGGGCGGTTCAGGGTCAGGATGCCGATCTCTTCTTTTTCTTCATACGTCATGAACTGATAATCCATACATTTCCTCCCAAAGTTGTCATTCAAGTTAAGTGACTCGTTGAACGCGGAACGCGAAGCTCGGAACGGGGAAGAAGGAACAATCAAAAGACGAACGTCCAACATCGAACATCAAACATCGAATCAGGTTAACAAACGGATGAACCCGCACTATTCCCGGGTCACTCCCTGCTCCCTGCCCAATGACCAGTGGCTAATGACCTTCCCATTCCTTATCCCTCAACAGACGTCTGAGGGCCTTGCCGGCTGCGGATCGGGGGATCTCATCCACAAACGCCACGGCCACCGGGACCTTGTAGGGGGCCATCCTCGGTTTGCAGAAGGCCCGGATCTCATCCAGGGTGGCGGTCTCTCCCTCCTTGAGCTGGATAAAGGCCTTGGGGGACTCCCCCTTGAGGTCGTCAGGTATCCCCACAATGACCAGGTCCTTGATCTTGGGGTGGACCAGCATCATGTCTTCCACTTCCGAAGGGAACACCTTCTCCCCTCCCACATTGATCATATCCTTTTTGCGGTCCACAATATAGGCGTATCCATCCGCGTCCATCACCGCGATATCCCCGGCATGAAACCATCCGTCCGGATCGAAGACCTCTGCAGTAGCCTCGGGCCTGTTGAGATAGCCCCTGGTAACGCAGGTTCCTTTCACGCACAGTTCCCCCTGTTCACCCGGGGGGAGGGTCTTCCCCTGGTCGTCCACCACCTTGATCCGGGCGTCGTCCATGCCCCTGCCGCACGATCCGATCCGGGTCTCGGTATAGGGCGCGGTGGTCCCCACACAGGAGGATTCCGTCAGACCCCAGGCCTCGGCGTACCGCCATTTGAGCGTATCCTCTATCTGACGGATCAGGTTTTCCGGCATCTTGGTGGCTGCGGACAGGCAGAAGACGACCGATGAGATGTCGCGCTCAGAAAGATCCGGCTGCTTGAGCAACAGATTATACATGGGCGGCACGCCTTGAAAAACGGTCGGCCGGAGTTGCTCGATGGCATCCAGGGCATTATCCGGATAAAAGCGCTCCACCGTAATCACCGTCCCGCCCCTGGAGAGGGTCCCGAAGGTCCCGTTGATCAGGCCCCAGCAGTGAAAAATGGGGGTGGCCACCATGGTGATGTCCTCCGGCCTGAAATGCACCTTGCCGAATTCCGTTGCATTGTGCCAGATGTTGAGGTGGGTGGCCATGACCCCCTTGGGCCAGCCGGTGGTGCCCGATGTGTACATCAGATGGCACAGGTCGCTCCCCTTGGTTCCCTCGGGTTCGAAGCGGTCGCTTCCCTGGGCCAGGATCGAATCGAACGAGATATAAAGACCCCCGGATGTCTCCCCCAGTATGATGACTTTCTCCAATGACTCGAGTCCCGGCCTGACCGCCTCGATAATTGGGAGCCGCGACGAATCCACCAGGACCGCACGGCTCCGGCAGTCCTTGAGGATGTAGGCCACCTCCTGCTCCCTCAGCATGGCATTCACCACGTTCACCGTCAATCCCGCCCGGACCGTCCCCAGGTAACCGATGATCAGCTCCGGGAGGCTGGGCAGGAACAAGGACAGGACATCGCCCCGCACCAAGCCGGTTTTCAGCAGCCCATCCGCGGTCCGCGTAATGAGACGGTCCAGCTCGGCATAGGAGATGCGGCGATCCTCAAAGATAATGGCTGTCTTATCCGGCTGTTCGGCCACATGGCGTCGGATGATATGGGACACGTTCATAGCCTATACCTCCTCATGCACTGGATATGGGTTGCTTGATACTGGATACTCGATACGGGTCGAAGATCCCTTCAGCGGGGCTATGGGTTGTCATGTGTTGTCATAAAGCTGTCATGTATAGACATGAGGTCGTGATGTATCCTCATGGGGTGATTTCCATTGTTCCGCGCTCCGCGCTCCGCGTTCGGGATGCCGCTTGCCGATCCTCGTTGTTTCTGATATAAGACGGCATATTATGAAATCGATTCACAAATGTCCATAGGAGGAGGCGAAATTCCATGCACAAAGATCACATCCCCTTAGGCGTCGGCTTTTATCCGGACTGGTTCTACACCCAGTACGGCATCTCTTTTGGCAGGGAGTATTACTTTGATCCGGAGACCCGGGTGGCCGCGCGGATGGAGATGGATCGGCGGCTCTATGAGAAATTCGGAGATGTCGGGCTGGGAAACCGGGATCCCCAGGCGAAGCCGCTGATCACCTTCGGCATGGTCATGCTCCCCTCCATTTTTGGCTGTGAGATCGTCTACAAGGATGATGCCCTCCCCTGGGCCATGCCCCTCAATCTGTCCGAGGACGAGGTCATGAAACTGGAGGCCCCGGATATCTTCACCACCTATCCCATGACCGAGATGATCCGGCAGATCGAATACCTTAAAAACAAGTACGGAAAGGTCGTGGGCGACATCAATACCACGGGGGTGCAGAACCTGGCCCTCAAGATCCGGGGCGACCAGCTTTATATCGACTTTTTTGAAAATCCGGCACTCTGCCGTCATCTGCTTCGCATCTGCGCCCAGTGCATGATCCGGCTCTTTGAATTCAACCGCAAGACCACCGGGACCGGGGCTGTGGACGTCACCCCCATGTGCGACCCGAGGCTCTGCGTCCTCCCCAACTGCACGGCAGAGCAGATCTCCCTGGAGACCTATGAGGATCATGTCCTGGAATATGACAACCAGGTGGCCGATGCCTGTCATCCGGTGGGGATCCATCACTGCGGATCGGTGGACCAGGTCCTGGAAGGGTATGCCAAGGTGCATCACCTGGAATTCATCGAGATCGGATTCGGATCGGACGTAAAGCGGACCCGGGAGGTCTTCGGTCCCAAGGTGGCTGTCAATGCCCGCATCAGCCCTGTGCTGATGAAAAACGGCGCCCCGGAAGAGGTGGCCGCAGAGGTGCGGCGTCTGATCGACCATGGGGCCCCCCTCGAGAATTTCTCCATCGACACGGTCGGCTTGACCTATGGCACCCCTGACGAGAACGTGCGGACAGCCCTTAGGACCGCTGCGGAGTACGGAAAGATCGACGGCAAGGGATCTGCTGCCGCCAGGCAACGGTTCTCGTTCGGCCCCAACAAAGGCCTCCCACCGGTTGAAACCATCGTGAGCAGCGCCACCAGGACGGTCACCATAGGCCCTTCACGGCCCCTCGTCCTCATCGGCGAGCGCATCAATCCCACCGGCCGGAAACAACTGGCGGACGCCCTGGAGGCGGGGGATCTCGACCTGGTACGATCCGAGGCCCTCAGGCAGGTGGCCGAGGGCGCGAACATATTGGACGTCAACGTGGGCGTGTCCGGGATCGACGAACCGGACATGCTGAAAAAGGCGGTGTTGGCGATCCAGGAGGCTACGGATGTCCCCCTCTGCATCGACTCGGCCCTTCCTGAGGCCCTGGCCGCAGGCCTCTCGGTGTGCAAGGGAAAACCCCTGGTCAACTCGGTCAACGGCGAGAACCACAAACTGGAAAGGGTCCTTCCCCTGGTCAAGAAGTACAGAGCCGCGGTCATCGGGCTCACCATGGACGACAGCGGCATCCCCAAGTCTGCAGAAAGGCGTCTCGATATAGCCAGGCGGATTGTCGAAAGCGCGGAGCGGATTGGCATCCCCCGGGAGGATGTGATCATCGATCCGCTGGCCATGGCCATCAGCGCCGATGATCAGGCCGGTCTGGAGACCCTCAAGGCCATTCAGCTCATCCGGGACGAACTGGGCGTCAACCAGACCCTGGGGCTTTCCAATATCTCCTTCGGTCTCCCTGAACGGGCCGCCATCAATGCGCTGTTTCTGGCCATGGCGGTCCAAAGCGGCCTGACATGCCCCATTGTGGATCCCACGGTGTGGGAGATGCGCCGGGCCGTGCTCCTCACAGATATGCTGTTGGGGAGAGATCCATTCTGCATGACGTATCTGGCCACAGCGAAAAGACGGGGAACCGGCGACGCCGTTGCGCCCGGACCAGGTGAAGCGGCCCGTGAGGATGGAGATCTGGAGCGGATCAAGGACGCAGTCATCGCCGGAAAACGGAAAGTGGCCGTCGAATATACCCGACAGGCCTTGGACCAGGGCGCGGATCCCCGGGAAATCATCAACCAGTACCTGATTCCGGGCCTCAATACGGTGGGAGAACGGTTTGAGAAGAAGAAGATCTTTGTCCCCGAGATGATGATGGCCGCCAAGTCCATGCAGGCCTGCGTGGACCTGCTCACGCCTCTTTTGAAAAAGGAGGCGTCTGCAGAGGGACTCGGGACGATTGTCCTGGGAACGGTCTTCGGCGATCTCCATGATATCGGGAAGAATCTGACCAAACTCCTGCTGGAGACCTCCGGATTTCGAGTCATCGATCTGGGAGAAAACGTCCCCGCCGCCAAGTTTGTGGAGGCGGCGAGGGAACACAAGGCCCATATTGTGGGGTTGTCATCGCTGCTTACCACCGGCGACCCCCATGTGGAAGAGACCATTCGAGCCATCAAACACAGCGATCTGAAAAACAGGGTCAAGGTGATCTGCGGCGGCGCGGCCCTCACACTCAAGTTTGTAGAGGCATGCGGGGCCGACGCCCACGCCAGGGACGCGGCCGACGGGATCAAGAAGATCAAGGGGCTGTTGGGAATTGAAAAATGAAAAGTGAAAAATGAAGAATGAACTGGATGAACGCGGAACGCGGAGCTCGGAACGGGGAGCTTGAAAACAACCTCATGACCCTACATGACAGCCGAAGACCCTATGACAACCTAAGGCCACATGGCCATCTCATAACAACCTGAAAGCTCAAACCCAACAACCCACTGAACGCAATAAACCCGAAAGGCCCAAGAAACCCATAACTCCCAACTCCAAACTTCAAACTCGTAACTGATATCGTCTATGCCTCCCATCATTTTCCACCCCTTTGAAAAAGAGATCGAACCCGATGGGGACCTCGACCTCCTCCGGCTGGCCCGGAAGGCCGGCATCCCTCTGGAGGCCCCCTGTGGGGGAAAACGGATCTGCGGCAAGTGCAAGGTGATCGTGGAGAGTTCGGACGGGCCGTTGCCCCCGCCTTCGGAACGTGAGGAGGAGGTGCTGGGGGGGCTGATCAAAAAGGGATACCGACTGGCCTGCGAGACGGTCTTGACCCGAGGGGCCTCGGTCGTGGTGCCTGAAGAGAGCCGGCCGGGACGCCAGGTGATACTGACATCGGATACCCGGCACCCCTACCCGGTGAGGCTGCGGCCCCATGTGAGACCCTGTTATGTGGAGGTCCCGGAACCTTCCATCGACGCCGTCCTGGCCGACCGCGAACGATTCCTGATGGCCCTCGAAAAGGCCTACGGCATCCAATCACCTGGAATCGACCTGTTCATATTGAGGCAGCTCCCTCAGGCCCTCCGCTCCGATCGGAAAGGGGTCACTGCAACCATTCGTGACGGGAAAGAGATCATCGACCTTTGGCCGGGGAGGGAAGAGCGTCTCTGCGGGGTAGCCTTCGATGTGGGCACCACCACGGTGGTTGCCTTTCTCATGGACATGGCGACCGGGGAAAAACTGGCGGTTACGCATGCGATGAACCCTCAGATCGCCATGGGCGATGATGTCATCACCCGGATATCGTTCTGCAGGGAAGAACCCGGGGGCCTTGAAAAGCTGCGTAGCGAGATCGTTTCGTGTCTTAACAACCTGATCGCAGAAGCGACGGCCCAGGCGGGAATCGATCCCCACCGGATCATGGAAGCGACCGTCGTGGGCAACACGGCCATGCACCACTTCTTTGCAGGTCTGGATCCCCGATATCTCGCAATGGCCCCCTACCCTCCTGTCCTTCAGGAAGGACAGACCTGCAAGGCCAGGGACCTGGGCCTCAGGATCGGGGCCTCGGCCTATGTTCACCTCTTGCCGATCAAGGCCGGGTTCGTGGGGAGCGATACCATGGCGTGCATCCTGGCCACCGGCCTCCACAAACGAAAGACCCCCGCCCTTCTCATCGATCTGGGCACCAATGGTGAGATTGTCTTCGGCAACCGGGATCGGATCCTCTGCTGTTCCACCGCGGCGGGTCCGGCCTTTGAAGGGGGGCACATCCGATGGGGGATGCGGGCCGCGCCAGGTGCCATAGAACGCATCCGGATCGATCCGGACACCCTGAATGTCCTTTGGGAAACCATTGACCACGAGAAACCTTCGGGTCTGTGCGGATCGGGCATCATATCAGCGGCGGCCGAGATGCTCAGGGCGGGGATCATCCTGGGGAGAGGCAATCTTGACCAAGCGATTCAGTCTCCCCGACTGCGGGAGGGGGAAGACGGGTGGGAATTCGTTCTGGCCTGGGGATCCGAGACCGCAACCGGACAGGATATTGTCTTCACGCAAAAGGACGTGGCCGAACTCCAGATGGCCAAATCCGCGGTCTATGCCGGGGCAAGCGTTTTGATCGAGCAGTACGGGGACGTGCCGTTCAGTCAGATTCTCCTCGCCGGGGCCTGCGGCAACTATGTGGACCCCCGCGATGCCTGCGCCATCGATCTCTTCCCCGGCTGTCTTACCGCGAAGGCCGTGGGGGTGGGCAATGCGGCCGGTCATGGGGCCTGTCTGGCCCTCCTGGACAGGAACAAAAGCAAGGAAGCCGAGCGTATCGCTCGAAAGGCGGAATATGTCGAGCTGGCCGCCGCAGGCCGGTTTCAGGAACTGTTCGTATCCAGCATGTGGTTTACGAAGGCATGGGATTTTGAGGATGATTTTTGAAACAGGACCCGGCGATGCGGTCACTCATCATTTCCCCTGTTTCGTTTCCGCACAAGCTCGATGAATCGCTCCAGGTTCTCCTGGGAACCGAAGGCCTCGCTGAAGAATTCTTCGCTCCAGATATCAAGCCCTAATCGGAAGATATGATGGATCAGCTTGTCCGCATTGTCAGGGCCCTGTATCTTGAGGACCTGGTAGAGGAGATCCTGAGGCACCCGAATGGGGTAGACCCCTGCCGAAGAGGCACCTTCTGCTTTCAAGTATTCCTGGATGCTTTTGAGGACCTTGAGATTCACATACTTCCGGTCGTATTCTTCCTGATCCATCGGGTCATTCCTCTTGGCAAATGCCGGGTTGCGAACGCGGAACGGGCGGAGCAAGCCCTTGGATTGATAACTGATAATTGTCGATTGAAAAGACCACTTCACGACCATTTCCTGACAGGCGGAGCGGATGACCGCTTTTCAATATCTCAATTCTCAATTTTCAATACACCCCGGGCAGAGGAACCCGTTCCTTCTTCCGCTGCCGGATCCTGAAATACTCGGTGTATCCTGCCTCCCGGGCCAGTTTCAAGGCCAGGCCGAAATCGACTCCGACCTCCGCGGGGGAATGGGCATCGGAGCCGAAGCATATGGGGATGCCTCTCTCGCGTGCCAGGGAGACAATCAGAGGCGATGGATAAATCTCGCCTACGGGCTTCCGAAGTCCTGATGTATTCAGCTCCATTCCCATGCCGGCCTCGGCCATACGATCCAGGACCGGCTGAACCATCTCCTTCAGATCCTTCTCAGGAGGCCGATGCCCGAATTTCTTGGGCAGGTCCATATGACCTACCGCGTCAAAGAGACGGGTTTCGACAAGCCGCAGGATGACCTCAAAATATTTCCTCCAGGTAGCGGCAATATCCACCGAATCCCATATGTGCCGTTCCTCGGGATTGTCAAATCCCCACCCATCGATGAAATGCACCGACCCTAACACAAAATCGAATCCCTGGGCCGGAAGCCATGAATCGAGAAACCGCTCACATCCCTCATAGTAATCCGCTTCAACGCCGAACAAGACCCTCGGGGCCTCCTCACCCCGAATAGCTGCAACAGCATCCCTGTATAAGGGAAACTGCTCCAGCCGCATCCTGTGTTTCGGATCATATCCGTCCGGGTTCGGGGCATGATCCGTGAAACAGATCTCCTCCAACCCCTTTGTTTCAGCCGCCGACCGATAGTCGCTGGCCTCTCCCTCTGCATGCCTGCACAGGACCGTATGGATGTGGTAGTCCGGCAAATTTGAGTGTGGAGTGCCTAAAGTTTGAAGTTTGGAGTTTAGCATTCAGATTGTCGTCCCCTTTCCTATTGACGCGAAAAGGGCCAAAAGCTCGTTGCATTCTTCATAATGCGGTTTGCCGGTTAAGCCACTCGGCCTCTACAATCACCTCAAGCCAGTATTGGGTTTCGCTCGCTTCACTTTCACATATCTTTATCTTATTCTTAAAATCAGACTTGTTTCTGGCCCGATTGGCTTCCCTGAAATTCACACCTATTGATGTCCCAGATTTTGTTATCTGATTTCTTATCGCCCGCGCTTCAACAGTATTGGGCAAAGACGCCGATAGGCGAATGATCTCTACTGCGAATCGTTGCGTTCGCTTTTCTAAGTCTGTCGAAAACGCCCTATTGTCTATAACTCCCAACTCCACACTCAATGTCATTAACTTAAGGACAATTCGTTTCATCCTTGACGTCACCCCGGCGGAGGCCGGGGTCCAGGGTGGCGCAAATGCCGAAACAGGACTGGATTCCGGCTTTCGCCGGAATGACGGTGGAAGTCTCTATGCTCGGGTACCGTCCTTAAGTTAACGACATTGCCTTCAAACTTCGGAAAACCGGTATCCAGCAACCCGCAACCAGAGACGAGCCTGATGAAAGAGATCGAAATTACCGATATTGAAGGGATCAGCGTCGGCCACGCACAGGACCTGGAGGCCGCCACCGGATGCACCGTGGTCATGGGCCGGGAAGGGATGACGGGAGGCGTGGATGTCCGGGGCGGGGCCCCTGGGACCAGAGAAACCGATCTCCTGGACCCGGTCAACTTGGTCCAGCAGATCCATGCCGTGGTGCTGAGCGGCGGCAGCTCTTTCGGCCTCGATGCCGCCTGCGGCGTCATGCAGTATTTAGAGGCGGAGGGGATCGGTTTTGACGCCGTGGTTACAAAGATCCCGATTGTGTGCGGGGCGGTCCTGTTCGATCTGGCCGTTGGAGATCACACGATACGGCCTGACCGAAAAATGGGCTATGCGGCCTGCCTGGACGCCGCTGTCCCGGGGTGTGCCGAAGGGTGTGTGGGGGCCGGGGCCGGCGCCACGGTCGGCAAGATCCTCGGCATGGAAAGGTGCATGAAAAGCGGATTGGGCGCATCCTGTTTTCGGACGGGCGATCTCGAAATCGGGGCGATCGTGGCGGTCAACTGCCTGGGCGACGTGATCGATCCGGAAACCGGGGAGACACTGGCGGGGGTGTTGGATGAAGAGGGAAAGAAATGCCTGAACACGGAAGAGATCATGATCCGACAATTTGCCGACCGCAGGATGACGTTCGGAGGAAATACCACCATCGGCACTGTCGTCACCAACGCCAGACTCACGAAATCGGAGGCCAATAAGGTCGCATCCATGGCCCATAATGGATATGGAAGGACCTTGAGGCCGGCCCATTCCATGTTTGACGGGGATACCCTTTTTGCCCTGGCAACGGGTCGGGTTGATGCGGACGTGAGTGTGGTCGGGCTGTTGGCCGCACGGACCGTGGAACGGGCTATCGTCAGGGCCGTACAAAAGGCGACGCCTCTCTGTGGTCTCAAATCCTATTCGGATCTCATTCCATAGATGCAGGTTCGTCTGTAAGCCGCGTTCGTGGCCGGGAGGGGCGGTTAAGGGTTTGACAACGGGCGCCTGTCTGAGATATCCTTTCGCTATTCCTCAACGCATTATTATCCAAGGCGGTACATGTCATGTCTCAAGATCTTTACGAGATCCTGGGTGTTTCCAAAGACGCCTCCCAGGACAAGATAAAAAAGGCATATCGTAAGCTGGCCCGAAAATGGCACCCTGACATCAATCCCGGAAACAAGGAAGCAGAGCAGAAGTTCAAGGAGATTTCCAGGGCCTATGATTGCCTCGGGAATGAACAGAAGCGGAAGTTGTACGATGAATTCGGCGAAGATGGACTTCAAGCCGGATTTGACGCGGAAAAGGCAAGGGAGTATTCCAAATGGAGTTCCTTTCAGCAGGCCGGAGGAGGGGCTCCCGGCGCAGAAGGATTCGGGCGGTATGAAAGCTACGAGGACATCTTCGGGGACTTGTTCGGTTCCGGCATGGGACGGGGCGGTTTCAAATCCACCATGGCCGCCAAGGGGAGGGACGTCCACCATGACATGACCATTGACCTGGCCTCGGCCCTAAAGGGCTTTGAGACGGAGCTGGCGATGCAAAAGGCAGCCCCCTGTCCCGCATGCCAGGGGAGTGGAACGGATCCGAGCGCAGGCATCACCACCTGTCCCTACTGCGGCGGTTCGGGTCGTCAGGAGGTGGCACAGGGTCCCATGCATTTTACCAAGCCTTGTCCCCATTGTCACGGGCATGGGCAGACAGGAAAACCCTGTTCAAAATGCCAGGGGAGCGGGCAGGTCCTCGGCACGGAGAAGATACGGGTGGTCATTCCGCAGGGGGTGCGGGAGGGCTCCAAGGTCCGTGTGGCGGGCAAGGGCGAGCCGGGCCTCAACGGCGGCAAGCCCGGCGACCTCTATCTGATTATTCATCTGAAGCCGCATCCGTTTCTGAAAAGGGAGGGAGACGATCTTGTGATGGAGGTGCCGGTGACGGTCGGGGAGGCCATCGCCGGCGGGACGATTCATGTGCCTACCATTGACGGTCCCGTGAAGGTGAAGGTACCGGCGGGGAGTCAGAGCGGCCAGACGCTCAGGCTGAAAGGAAAGGGCGCAAGCAACACCAAAACCAAACAGCGGGGCAACCTCCTGATCAAATTGGTTGTGAAGGTGCCAAGGACAGACGACCCGGAAATCATCGAAACGGTCAAGAAGATGGACAGCCTCTATGAACAAGATGTGAGGAGCGGCATCCGGATCTGAAATGCGGCGGAGCAGGACTGCTTTTAAGTTTTATCAATAGTTTCATTGAGTTGTATGGCAAGATCCTCAAGAATAGCATCAAACTGCCTCCTCATGTCGATCATGTTCTGGCGCATCTGAAGGATGACCTCCACGCCCGACAGATTGACGTCCATTTCCTCCATGAGAATTTTTGCAATCCTCAGCTTTTCCAGTTCACGAATATCAAACAGCCGGGTCGAGAGACCTTCATCGCAGGCCGGACATATAATCTCCTCTTCTTCCAGATCCCTGAGAAGACCCTCCTCCACCTGGAAGAATTCCAGTACCTCGGTAACTGACCACAATTCGTTTTTCATGCGCGTGTCCCTTTCACATGGCGGCAGCCTTCTCTTTTTCAAAATTCTATCATCTCAATAAATAATTTTCAACCGCTAATCCGCAGGTACGATGGTATCCCTTTTGGATCAGGACGGGATTTTCAGGGGTCCCAAATTGTGATGGACATCCGTCAGGGATCGTGCTATTTTGCCAGCTCCAATTCTCGGACGAGGCTCGGGAAGGATCGAGCGAAGCGGGTATGACAACAGGAGGGTATATTTAAATGGTATTGAGTATCATGAGGAGGCACGCCAAGTCCTGGCTGATCAAATTTCTGATAGGCATTATCGCCGTGGTCTTTGTCTTTTATTTCGGCTATTCCTTTACCTCGGATCAGGGCTTGAAAATCGCCTATGTCAACGGAGAGGTCATCAGCGGGCCGGAATATGAAAAGACCTACCGGGACATGATTTCCGCATATCAGGCAAGGTACAAAGACATGTGGAATGAAAACATGATCAAGGCTCTGGATCTGAAGACAAGCGCATTGAACGCGCTTATCGATCAGAGGCTCATGACCCAGGCCGCAAAACGCTTGGGGATCGATGTAACGGAAAGCGAGTGTCAGAAGGCGATTCTGAGTTATCCCGCATTTCAGATTAACGGTCAGTTCGACATGGGTCGTTACCAGTCCCTTCTGAGTCACAATCACATGACGCCGGAGGATTTTGAGGCATCGATCACCCAGGACCTTCTGGACAGGAAACTGAAGCAATTCCTGTTCGCCTTCCTGGGGGCGACCGAGCAGGAGGTCCTGGAACACTACACGTTCATCAACGAGAAGATCAAGCTCGCCTACGTAGCGTTCAAGGCGGAGGATTTCCGGAAATCGGTCACGTTTGATGAGGCTGCGCTGAAGACCTACTTTGAAGGGCATCAGGAGGAATATCGCATACCGAAGCATATCCGGGTGGCATATGTCGAGATCGACCCCGCCCCCTTCAAAGAGGGTGTGCAAATTACCGAAAAGGAGATCCAATCCTTTTACGAATATAATCATGCGGCATACAGCCGGCCCAAACAGGTAAAAGCAAGGCATATCCTGTTTACGCTTAACGAGGACGCCCTGAAAGAGACCGAGGAAGAGGTCAGGAAGGCGGCTGAAGCGGTATTGGCAAAGGTCCGCAAGGGGGAGGATTTCGCCAAACTCGCAGCGGCGCACTCAAGCTGTCCGAGCAAGTCAAAGGGGGGGGATCTGGGCTATTTTGAGAAAGGTCAGATGACGCCTGCCTTCGAGGAGGTGGCTTTCAATTTGAAAAAGGGGGAGATCGGCGATCTTGTCCGCACGCCATTCGGATATCACATTATCCAGGTGGAGGATATCAAGGAGGCCCGCACCCAGTCTCTGGAGGAGGTGCGTGATCAGATTGTGGATGCCTTGACCGTGAGTGCTGCGGTAGAACTCGCCCATGAGAAGGGCCTGTCCATTGTGGACCAGATGCCTTATGATATCGAGCTGAGTGTTTACGCCAAACAACACGGGCTAGAGGCAAAAGAGTCGGCCTTTTTCTCAACGGCCGAACCGGTTCCAGGAGTTGACGGAAGTGAAAAGATGACAGAGAGCCTTTTTGCCCTGGGAAAGAATGAGACCACCGAGCTGATTGAATTGGGAGGCAGGTTTTATATTTTTCAGGTCGTGGGGACCAGGGAGTCTTATCTGCCGGAATTGAAAGATGTGGCCGAAAGGGTAAGAGAGGATTATACGGATTACCTGGCGGCCCAGGATGCCGCCGCTGCCGCAGCCGGCTATCTGAAAGAGCTTAAAGAGGGCAAAACATGGGATCAATTAGCCGAGAAAAAAGGTCTCACACCCAAAGAGACCGAATTTTTTACCAGGAGGGGTCCTATAGGGGAGATCGGACACGCACCGGAACTGATTGAGACGGCCTTCAGGCTCAACGCGGAAGAAAGATTTCCGGATAAGCCCTTTGTCGACGAGAAGGGCGCGTTTGTCATCAGGTGGTTGGAAAAAGAAGGGATTAACGAAGCCGCCTTCCGAAAGGAAGAAAAGGAGGTTCGGGAATCGTTGGTCCAGGCCAAGCATCAACGCATCTTTCAAAGCTGGCTTGAAAACCTTCGAAAAAATGCCGACATCGAAATTGTAACCCCGGTGAAGAGGGAATCGTGATTCGAGGGGCATGGATGTCAGGAGTGAGAGATGGCGATATAATGCCTTTGACCATTGAGCGGCAGGAAATAGCCGCGGTCGTCCTCTTCAATAAACTCGGCCAGCTGATAATATGCGGCGCGGGCGAAACGGGCCGGGAAGCTGTCTGATTTGACCGTGCAGTAAAGGACATGATCCTTTCCCACCCGGAGGGTATCCGGCGCCAGCGCTTCCTGGGTGTCATCGCTCAGGCTGACCTCGAACCGCGACGGTTTGCGATCACTTCCGCGTTCAAGAGAGACCCTTGTCACCACAAAGGCGGTGTCCTCTACATCGACATAACACCGGGTATGGCCCCAGTTGATCAGGTACCTCCCCTTTGAATCCAATTCCATATTCTGATAAAAGAGGCGGATGAATTCCCGGTGGATCATCTCGATGCCCTGGTGATGCCAGCAACCTTCCTTATCAATACGTATAAGGCATGGGGGTATGGATTCGCGCTGTTCGGTCATTCTTATCTTTCTGCTCTCCTGGGGAAGGGCCTTTTCTTGCGTTTCCCCGTACCGGTTCGGGGGGCCTCTATCCCCCGTTCATTGAGCCGCTTCACGGCATATGAATGGATCTCCCTGAGGGTGGATCGAATCAGGACGGTTTTTTGCATCTGACTCTCTGCTGTTTCATCGCCGAGGTCCAGGCAGCGGGACAGCCTTGCCGCCGGCATCGGATGATAGGCGATGAGTGGTTTAAAGGGCTTTACATCCTTCCCTCGCAGCATGTGATTCGGGTTTCTGTGAAGGATCGCATACCCCGATGCACAATCTGTCATTCATCCATGGGAAGACCTCTACACGATCCTATACACCGCCAACGGCAGCGGCGTCAAGGGGGGTCTGGATATGAGGCCAGAACGATTTTGGCAACCCTTCACGGGTGTCAGGGTTCGGGTTCCAGGTGTCAGAACCATGGACCGGCCGTGCGGTCGCGCTGAAACCTGAATTCTGAAACCTTCTTTTTTTGTGCAACCTGTTGCAAGTTGCGGGGCCCCCGAAGGGGATAGCTCCATCGAAATCGGGGATTTCTGTTTCAGAGCGTGCGTTTTGCCTTGCAAAACTATCCACGGATTTTATAATCGGTTCGAAGTGATGTCATCCTGAGGGACCGGGTCCTTGGACCACGGTTTTTCGGTTCTCGACCTAAAATTGATGAGTTTGTGAGAAGTCGGAAAGCAGGGGCTGGAGAGTCCTCCCATTTGCGCTAACTGATTACGATAAATTTTAATTCCTTAATCGCTCACCCTAAATCCATGTGAAAAGGACTTTCACATGGGCATCAAAGGTAGGAGGTCTCATGAAACAAACGCTGATCCGATGTTCATTTTTTTTCATGTTCGCTGCCCTCACCGTCTCAGGATGCAAGACCCTGAGCCTGCCCACAGGGAAGGGATACACCCAGCTGTGCCAGGAGTATGTGGGACACGATGCAGGCAGACTCACGAATGAGTGGGGATATCCGGGCAGGACGTATGATGCCGCCGACCAGAGCAAGGTATTTGTGTATGTTGAGACGAGGGATGAATACACCCTGAACCCATTGGCCCATTCGGCCCTTATTGAGTACCCGCCCCGGGTGGACCCCCGAAGCGGACGCACCGGTGAAACCGTCGGCAACGTCACCGGGCAGTCTGTCTCTTCAATGGACTATTGCATTACCTATTTTGAAGTGGACAAAGACAACAAGATCATCCGGGCATTTTGGAAAGGCGACTGCAAATCATTAGAACGAACGGATTCGCAACCGGATTAAGAGTTTTGCGGATCACGAGGGGAAGGACGTGAAGATAAGCAATGTCTCCGAGATGAGGGGTCTCGACCGGACCGCCATCGAGGTATTCGGGATCAAGGAAGAACTCTTGATGGAGAATGCCGGAGGTGCAACCTATTCTGTTATCGCAAATGAGGTTGGCGTCAGGGGAAAGACCTTCATCGTCTGTTGCGGCATCGGGAATAACGGCGGCGACGGATTTGTGATTGCCAGGAAGATCCACTCCAATGGGGGAGAGGTCAAGGTATTTGTCTTAGGCAACCGGGCGAAATACAAGGGCGCGGCAAAACTGAACCTCGGCATCCTCTCCAAACTAGGGATTTCCGTTCGAGACATGACGTCCGCGGATTCCATTCGAACCGATATCGCGCACGCAGACGCCGTTGTGGACGCCATCTTCGGCACAGGGCTCGTGCGGGAGGTGACCGGGCTCTACAGGGATGTCATTGAGCTGATCAACGCCAGCGGAAAGACGGTATTCAGCGTTGACATCCCCTCAGGGGTGTCAGGTGACAGCGGTAAGGTGATGGGGATCGCTGTTCGGGCCGACCATACCGTGACCTTCGGTCTTCCGAAACTGGGCAATATCCTGTTCCCGGGCAATGAACTCTGCGGAAGACTCTATGTGACGCATATCTCCTTCCCACCCGACATCTATGACTCGGATGCACTCAAGATCGAGGTCAACCGGCCCAAAATGTTGCCGGCAAGGGACCGAAACGCCCATAAAGGGAGTGTGGGACAGGCCCTCTTCATCGCAGGCGCCTCCAACTATTACGGGGCGCCCTATTTCGCCGCCCTTTCTTTTTTAAAGGCAGGGGGGGGGTATTCGCGACTTGCAGCACCCGCATCCATCATCCCGTTTATCGGCGCCAAGGGGAGTGAGATCGTCTTTCTACCCCAGAAAGAGACAAATGCGGGAAGTATCGCAGTTGATAATATGGATGCCCTGGTGGACCTGGCGGCCAAAATGGACATGGTTGTTCTGGGCCCCGGGCTCTCATTGCACGAAGAAACCCAGGGTCTGGTGAGGGGGCTGGCCAGGGAGATCCATCGGCCGATCCTCATCGACGGGGACGGGATTACCGCCGTTTCAGGGAATCCGGAGGTTCTGCGGGCCCGAGACGCCGACACCATTCTCACCCCTCATCTGGGGGAGATGTCGAGGCTGACCGGATTGAGCATTCAGGAAATCGATGGAGACAAGATCTTAACCCTTCAGCGAACATCAAAGGACCTGAATGCAACGGTTATCCTCAAGGGGGGGCGTTCCCTGATAGGATTTCCCGACGGGAAGGTCTATGTCAATATGAGCGGGAATCCGGGCATGGCAAGTGCCGGATCTGGGGATGTCTTGGCAGGGACAGTGGCCGCCATGTTCGGCCTGGGTCTGTCTCTGAGGGAAGCCGTTTTGAAAGGGGTCTTTATCCATGGGTTTGCCGGGGACCTGGCCGCCGAGGAAAAGGGCGAGGACGGAATGACGGCCCAGGATATCCTCGACCACCTGCCCCTTGCCATGAAAATGGAGAGGGACGGCCTGAGTGAAACATACAAGGACTGTTATATGGGGGCGCAACGAATATAGTCAAGGGCCGTCCCCCTGGGTCGACTCGACCGAATGTCGATCTCCAAGCTAAAATGGTGTCGTCTAAATTCACACTATGTGGCATTCTTGATACACCTTCGGGCGTGTTTCTGTTTGTGGTTGGGTTAAGTGTTTATCGTTTGATTGTAAGCAGGGTATGCATCTGATCCTGTTTGCCATAATATAGTGGGCTCGTCTGGTAAATTTCGTGCAGGAAGCAATATCTTTCAAACACGATATTATGAAGCCGTGTTGTCACGTTCTTTTTTGGTTTACGAACCCGATATTGATGGAACATATAATATATCAATCGGTTAAGCCATGGCTTACGGTACGTTTGAGCCGGAGGGTAAATGCATCAGCCCATGAATTAAGTCCCATAGCCAGAAAGTGACAGGTAACCTCAGATAGAGATATGGCAGGGGTTTTGCATCTAAATTTTATACAATTCGTATCAAAGCGCAAAAAAAGGCTTCTCGGATGCGCGTGCATCTTTTGTCCCGGGATCTTAAACCACTTAGGAGGGAAGATTTTTAAGGGATGGAATAACGGCATGCTGGGAAGCCTTTTTTAATAGCCCTGCCCGATCCTACGGATAGTTCAGCCCTTCATCCTGTCGGCAAGGACCCTTTCAGAATATGCCAGCATAAGCTATCTTATGCCCCCATACACAGAACGAAACTACAGAAAACGGACCCATCCCAGAGGGCTCTTCTCCTTTCAGGTAGCTGTCAGAGAAACGGATCTCTGGGTCTGCGCGGGCAGGGATTTGGAAAAGGAAACCAGGGATCTGGTGTTCGCGTCGAGGCACCAGCTGGAAACCTATATACGATCTCATCCGGGGTTTTTGCATTCCCTCCTCCCCCTGAAGGAAGACCCGTATGCGCCCCCGTTGGTAAGAGAGATGATCCTTGCAGCCGGGAAGGTGGGTGTCGGACCCATGGCCGCTGTGGCAGGGGCTATCGCCCAGCAGGTGGGAGAAGGGCTCCTGAATCTGACGGATCAGGTAATTGTTGAGAATGGGGGAGACATTTTCCTGAAGGCCGACCGACCCCTGACCGTATCGATTTTTGCAGGGACATCGCCCCTCAGCGAGAGGTTTGGAATTCTCGTCCCCACGCGTCAAATGCCTTTAGGCGTTTGTGCTTCCTCGGGCACCATCGGGCACTCACTGAGTCAGGGGATTGCGGATGCGGTCTGCCTTCTGTCGTCATCAACCGCTTTGGCCGAT
>JAWOIH010000453.1:0-4812 GCA_046484725.1 Candidatus Desulfacyla sp.
GTAGGCGCCATTCAGGACATAGGCCCGGTAAATATGAGGGCCGCGCTGTATTACTATGATATTAAGAATTTTATCAACGACAACGGCATTACCTCCCCTGGCATGGGAATCGGGAGCGACTGTCTCTATAACATCCCCCATTTCAAGCTGTACGGCGGTGAGATCGAGGCGAGCATTCGTCTGGGCCGCTTCCTCGGAACCCTTTCCTACAACTATCAGAACTACACCGCGGACAGTACGGGATTTGAGCAGGACTGGACCTATTATCTCCCGGCCCTTCTGCCCCAGAACAAGGTCAAGCTCTTATGCAACTACGAGGTCTGGGAAGGCGGCCTGGTCCAGTTCAGCTCCATATTCGTGGATGAGCGGAAGACCCAGCAGCCCGGGACCGAAAACCTGGATTCCTACATCACCTTTGATATCGGATTTCAGCAGGAATTCAAGTGGATGGGTCTCGACTGGATGGCCGAACTCTACTGCAACAACTTCACGGGCGCCAACTACGAGGAACAGGCTGGGTATAGCATGCCCAAGTATGTGTCCGGGGTCCTCATGAGCGTCCGATTATAACCGCCCGAAGGGCAGCGAGGCAACCTTATGACATATCGGAAGCATTGGAAAATAATGGCATCGATGGCGTTGTCATGTCTGATCCTGGCCGCGGCCACATGGGTTTCACCCCCTATCGCCGCAGCCTGGGGAGGCCGGGGGCATCTCTATGTGATCGGGACCGGTCCCGCCGGTCCCCGCACGGCGACCCTTCAGGCCCTCGACACGCTCAAGCGCATGGACGTGATTGTGGCCCCTATAAAGCACGCCAACCTGTTTGCCGAATATGTGGCCGGGAAACCGATTCTGTTCGACCCCTGGACAGACATCTGGGACTACAAGGGGAAGAGCATGTGGAATCTGGACAAGACGGAATTGGTGGCATTTGAGAAAGAACGCCTCAAGGTCCGCGAAGAGCGGGTGGCGAAGATCAAAGGCCTCCTGACAGAGGGAAAGGATGTGGGCCTGATGGACCACGGCAATCCCTGTCTGTACGGACCGAGTCACTGGTACACAGAGCAGTTCGATCCCCAGGAGGTGGCCATCATTCCGGGGATGGGGTGCGACGCCGCGGCCATGGCCGCCCTGGGGAAGAGCACCATCCCGGCCCACGACACCCGGTTTGTTATCCAGACCTCCCCCTTTTCCATGATGGAATGGGGCGCCAGGGACCGGCAGGTCCTGAAGGATCTGGCCAAATATCCATCCACCATGATCTTTTACATGGCCTTATGGAATCCCGAGGTCCTGTTCAGTGAACTCAAGGCCCATCTGCCCCCGGATATGCCGTGCGCCGTGGTCTTCTGGGCCGGAGACCCCGACAGGGAGCGTATCCTCCGGGGGACCGTGGCCGACATGGCGGAAAGGCTGGCAAAAGAGAGTGAAAAATTCATGGGTCTTGTCCTGGTCGGTCGTTTCCTGAGTGGAAGGCCCTACGATGCAGCCATGGAGCAGGGTCTGAAGGAACTGAAAACATCCCGGCATCCTGTGCGTTCCGAATGACTCGGATAGACAGAAAAAGGAGAAGATACAGATGAAGAGAGGGCTTCAGATCGGTTCGATCATGATATTTCTTTTTTGGGGCTCCCTGGCCGGGGCGCATTCATTGTGGTTGAATATGGATGGACACCGGCAGGGCATAGGACAACCGGTAACCATCGACATCGGATGGGGACACAAATTCCCAAAAAATGGAGAGATAAGGGAAGGGATGCTGAAAGAGGTGGTGGCCATTGATGCGGACGGGAAAAAAATCCCGTTGGAGCAGCTCTCCAAAACCGCCTTTCAATTTGTTCCTCAGGCAGAGGGCGTTTATGTGATATGGGCGTCTGTTCACCCGGGCTTTGTCAGCAAAACCACCGAAGGGTACCAGATGGGACCCAAGACCGGCCTCAAGAAGGCGGTCTCCTGTTTTCATTACGACATCCGCACCATGACCTTTGTATGTGCAGGGGATAAGGGAGACATGCCGGCTCAGGGAACCGGCGACCCCCTGGAAATCATCCCTTTGAAAGACCTGTTCGGGCTGAAACAGGGCGCAGAGCTGCCGGTCAAGGTCGTATTTAAGGGTAAGCCCCTCGTTAAGGCCAGGGTCTCTGCAACCTACGCTGGTTTTTCAGAGGAACCCAACGTATTTGCCCAGACGATCGAAACACATAAGGATGGCACGGCCCGGATCAACCTCCAGGAAAAGGGGAAATGGATCGTCTCTGTTACCCATGAAATCCCCTACCCTGACACAAAGGAGTGCGACACAAACAAATTTAATGTCACCATGACCTTTGATGTGCAATAATGGGGAATCGTAACATCTCAATAAATGGGGGTAACCCGTCTGGATTCCGGCCTTCGCCGGAATGACGAAACACCCCAACCCCCCCATCATTCCGGCGAAGGCCGGAATCCAGGAAGTCTTTGGAGATAGTATTCACCCCGGTTTATTGAGAAGATACGGGGAATACGTGTTGTCTTGGTCACCGCTCCGGTGCATGCCCGCGGCCTTGAAGGAAGCACGGGGGTTCCGGATCGACGTACCGGGAAAGGATAAAAAATGGATATGACGCTCAAACCTGTGGGCGTGGTTAGGAGCCCTATCAAGGAACCGAGCCTGGTGGCCCGGACGGGCGATTTGAACTGGGAGGATGAGGCTCCCCCCGCGTCACACGCGGATGACAGGACCTCGGATATCATCATCCATCCGGAATATATGGATCTTCTCCAAGGGATAGAGGACTTTTCACACCTCCTGGTCCTGTACTGGGCCCACAAGGTGGACGCCGAAGGCCGACGCCTTACCAAGGTCCATCCGATGGGGAGAAAGGACCTCCCCCTGGTCGGCGTGTTCTCAACGTGCAGCCCGGCGCGTCCCAATCCCGTTCTGGCCATTGCCGTCAGGCTGCTGGAACGCAATGGCCCCGCCCTCCGTGTGACAGGCCTGGACGCCGTGGATGGGAGTCCTGTTATCGACATCAAGCCCTATCTCCCTTCCTACTATTCCGTCCCGGATGCGAAGCTGTCCGCCTGGATGAAACAGCTCATGGATGAGATGGGACGGGGTTAGGGGAGGCCGGGCGCCGGCTGGAAAAACGGAGGAATGGATGAAGAAAATTTGCTTATGGGTGGTATGCATCATTCTGTGGGGCCTCAATCCCCTTTCCGGATATGCCGGCGCAATACGCGTGACCGACATGGCGGGGAGGCAGGTGGTAGTGCCCTTTGATCCGGAAAGGATCATCTGCATCGGGCCTGGGGCATTGCGCCTGATCGTCTATCTCCAGGCCGAATCCAGGGTCGTGGGCGTGGAGGAGATGGAAGTGATGAACCCCCGGGGCAGACCCTACTGGCTGGCCCATCCCGAACTATGGGACCTCCCTTCGTGTGGGCCGGGAGGCCCTGTCAGCATCAACAAGAAACCGGACCTGGAGGCGGTCCTCTCTGTGGCCCCCCAGGTGATCTTTGTGACCTACATGAAGGTCCCCCTGGCGGACGAGGTGGAAAAGACCCTGGGCATTCCGGTGGTCGTCTTGAGCTACGGCGCCTTCGCCACCTTCGATGAAACCGTCTACGACAGCCTCCGTCTTGCAGGGAAGATACTCAATCGCTCAAAACGTGCGGAGGACGTGATCACCTACGTGGAATCGCAGCGCAAGGACCTGAGAAGCCGAACCGCAGACATTTCCCGAGATCGGATACCGACCGTGTATGTCGGCGGCATCGGGTATCGCGGCGCCCACGGCATCGGCAGCACGGAACAGCAGTATGCCCCGGTTGACTGGGTCCATGCACAAAACGCGGCGGAACATCTCAAGCCCAGTGCCGGAAGCCATGTGTTTGTGGACAAGGAGATGCTTCTGAAAATAGATCCGGACATCATCTTCATCGACGGCGGCGGACTGACCCTGGTGGCAACCGACTACCATAAGAACCCGTCTTACTATCAGGCACTCAAGGCATTCTCCAACCAAAAGGTCTACACCCTTCTCCCCTTCAACTGGTATACCACCAACATCGGCACGGTTCTGGCCGACGCCTTTGCGGTTGGAAAGCGCCTCTATCCTGAGCGCTTCGAAGATATGGATCCTGAAGAAACGGCCGATGCGATCTACACATTTCTGGTGGGGAAGCCGGTATACAGGCAGATGAAAAGGGACTACGGTCCTATCGGCGGCAAGGCCCCGTTTCTGAATGGATGAGAGACCGAAGAGGATGAAATCAAAGACCCATTTTTTCGATACAAGGGCCGAGAATTGGGAGGAGACCTGCTACCCGGCCCCGGTGCGCGAACGTCTTCTCGATCTGATCCGCGAATTTGAAATAGGCTCGGGAGAACGCATCCTTGACGTGGGCACAGGGCCGGGGGTCCTGCTCCCCTATCTGCGGCAGGGGGTGGGCCCGTCCGGACAGGTCTGCGCCTTTGACCTCTCCATCGACATGATCCGTCAGGCACATGGAAAACCGCACGCACCTCAAGATTTGGTTCTTCAGGCCGATGTCCACAGCATCCCGTTCACAGACAGGGTGTTCCACCGGGTGATCTGCTTTGCGGCGTTTCCGCATTTCGATGATCCCGGACAAGCCCTCCAGGAGATGGGCCGGGTGTTGAAGGCCGGGGGAGTCCTCATTGTTGCCCATCTGATGAGCCGCAAAGAGCTTGCCGCCCACCACCGCGCGCACGATACCGTGGCCCGAGACCTGTTGCCGCCCCACCATGAGATGAAAGGCCTTTTTGTCGCAGCAGGGCTTTCAGAGCCGGACATCGTTGAC
>JAWOIH010000035.1:0-6352 GCA_046484725.1 Candidatus Desulfacyla sp.
CCCTTCTGGTGCATGAGGCCGTGGCGCCTACGTTTCTGCCGAAGATGGTGAAGCGGTTTCGGGATGGGGGCGTCGAGATTCGGGGATGCCCCCGCTGTCGGGCCCTGATCCCGGATATCCGGCCTGCAGAGGAATCCGACTGGCCTGCGGAGTTCCTGGACCTGATCCTCGCCGTCAAGATCGTCACAGATATGGATGAGGCCCTCGATCATATCGAAACCTACGGGTCCCGGCACACGGATGCCATTATTACCAGCGATTATGACCGTTCGCAGCGGTTCCTGGCGGAGGTGGATTCGTCCGTGGTCCTGGTCAACGCCTCCACCCGGTTTAACGACGGCAACCAGCTGGGACTGGGCGCCGAGATCGGTATCAATACATCCAAGCTTCATGCATTTGGTCCCATGGGATTAGAGGAGTTGACAACCACCAAGTTTATCGTTTACGGGCAAGGCCAGACGAGGGAATAAGTGTCTAAAGTGAGTCCCGCAAGGCGGGATGACTAACATGCCTAAAATGAATGACGTCTATCACTTCGACGACGGCGGCTCGACCCCTTTAAAGGCACTGGGACCCATCAGGGAGGGCTTTCTTGAGAATCGGCATCTTGGGCGGGACGTTTGACCCGATTCATTTGGGCCATCTCCGTTCAGCAGAGGAAATATGCCAGGAACTGGATCTGGAAAAGGTATATCTGATCCCCTCCGCATTCCCCCCACACAAGACAAACGAGGCCGTGACGCCGTTCCGTCACCGGCTGGCCATGACCCGGCTGGCCGCGAATATGTCCCCCTGCCTTGAGGCCGTGGACCTGGAAGGAAGACGACCCGGCCATTCCTATTCTATTGAGACGCTCAGGGAACTTCACCGTATCGTCGGCCCGGATGTTGAGATCTTCTTCATTCTGGGCATGGACGCCTTTCTCGAGATCGGGACCTGGAAGGAATACGAGCACCTATTTGACTATGCCCACTTCGTTATCATCACCCGCCCCGGTTTCGAGACGGTCAGTCTCGGGGAGGCCGTGTCGAATCTGGGGATGGGGATCGAACGGGAATCGGCAGGCCCGGATCTTTTTACGGCCCCGTCCGGCAAGACGGTGCGGTTGGTGAATACGACCCTCATGGACATATCTTCCACCCGCATCAGGGAGATGGTGAGGGACCACAGGTCGATTCGCTTCCTGGTCCCTGAGGACGTCGGCATATATATTGCCAAAAATGGATTTTATCGGTAAAATGAACAATAGCCGATGGGGATTGGCAGACCCTGTGTTGACACATGCCATTCTCGCCCTGGCGCCACTGCCGGCTGTTTTGATCCGCCATCGGCCTTGAAAGGCTCTATTCTCTATGATGTTATCCATTGATAAGGCACGGCTCTGCCTGAAGACCATAATGGAACGGAAGGCCCTGGACCCTGTCCTGTTGCATGTGGAGGCCCTCACATCGGTTGCCGACTATTTTCTGATTACCAGCGGGAATTCCACCCGGCAGGTTCAGGCCATTGCCCGGCACCTCCAGAGGACCCTGCGCGAGGCAGGCCTTCGGGCCTACGGCTCTGAAGGAGAACAGGAAGGCCAGTGGGTTCTTCTGGACTACGGAGATGTGATCATCCATATCTTTTACCAGCCGATCAGGGAATTTTATGACCTGGAGGGGCTCTGGGCCGAGGCCCCGCAGGTGGAGGCGGATGATGCGGCTTCAGAGGATGTCGCCCCATGAAGAGAAGATGCCGTTCGTATCTTTACCGTATGGTCTGCGCATGCATGTCCGTCCTCTTTTTATGGACCTCATCCCCATTGGTGTCTGAGGTCTCGGCCCTTTCCATCGAAGATGAAACCAAGATGGGAGAGGAGTTCATGGCCCAGGTGCTGGCCCAGCTCCAGCTCGTGGAGGATCCGTTTGTCAATCAGTATATCAACGACCTGGGGCACTACCTGATCACCCCCCTGGAAACCAAAAGCTTCCCTTTCAACTTCTATGTGATCAAGGATAACACCTTGAATGCCTTTGCCGCGCCGGGAGGTCATATTTTCGTATTTTCCGGGCTGATAGAGGCCATGGACAACGTCAATGAGCTGGCCGCGGTCATCAGTCACGAAATCGGCCATATCTCCGCGAGGCACCTGGCCCAGCGGATCGAACAGAGCAAGGCCATCGGGCTGGCGACCCTGGCCGGAATCCTGGCGGGGATGTTCCTCGGGGGCGATGTTGCCGGGGCCGTGATGACCGGATCCATCGCCGCGGGAATGCAGGCGCAGCTGAATTACAGCAGGGAAGACGAGCGCCAGGCCGACCAACTGAGTTATAAGTATATGGTGCCGACCGGCTTTGATCCGGGGGGAATGATCGAGGCCCTGAATAAGATCCAGAAGGGGAGCTATTTAGGCACCGGCAAGATCCCGGCCTACCTCCTGACCCATCCTACCGGTCCTGAAAGGATGTCCAATTTGGAGGCCATGCTGAGCGAGTACACGCCGAGGCCCCTGAGCCGGGAAGCGGCCCAGCTCGAGTCCCGCTTTCCCGCATTCAAGACCGTTGTCACGGCCAAGTGCCTCGATCCCCGCGATGCGGAAAGGGTATTTAAGAAAGAGCTGGAAAAGGATACTGCTGCACCGCTGCCCCATTTCGGCCTCGGAATGGTGTATATGGAACAATCCAGATACGAGCAGGCCATCGACGAGCTGAGGCAATCGCTCGAGGCGAAGCCCGATTTCCTCCCCATCATGAGAACCCTGGCCGAGGCTTATCAGATGAACGGCCAGGATAAAGAGGCCGAGGCCTTGCTGGAGAAGGTCCTCAGGCTGGACCATGGGGATAAGGCCGCCCTCTTCCTTTTGGGGATTACCTACGAAGGCGCGGGCCGAAACCGGGAGGCCCTCCGGCTTTTTGAGAAGCTCTCCTATCTCCCCCCGGTGAGGAGCGACGTGTTTTATCACCTGGGCCTTCTCTACGGAAGGGAAAAGCAACTGGCGCTGGCCCACTACAATTTCGGCCTCTATTTCAAGAGGATGGGACAGCCCCAGAAGGCCCAGTTTCATTTCAAGAAGGCCAAGGAACTGGCCGGTGGGGATCCGGCCCTCCAGAAGAAAATTCATAAAGAAACGGAAGGCCCCGGCCGGGAGGAGACGTGAGATCGGAGACGTAAGGCGCGAGGCATAAGGGATAGGGCATCCCGAATCCGGCTGCAACGGGAAGCCTTGTCAACGGGTGCCCAGAATCTTTGCCTTTGCGGCGTTGTTTGAGACATTTTAGATTGCGGCTATGCCGCTTTCGGAGGAAAGGAGATCAGACATGGCTGTTCATGCAGGAAACGGATCAAAGGGATTTGAAAAGGCGCTCGAGATGGGTCGTCCGCCCAATATCGTTCGGCTGTTTCCCCATTCCAGGGCCCTGATCGTCAGCGGGAAGGTCATTGACCGGGCCCTTATCAAAAAGGGAAAGGCCATGACCATTGCGGCCAACGGCCGGAACCAATTCGTGATTCGCGGGGCCCTCAAGGCGGCCCAGCGGGCCAACGCCGCCATTATTATCGAGATCGCCAAGTCGGAAGGAGGCGCCGGCGCCTACTGCGCCATCAATTACTGGAACATGGCCATGCACACGGACGCCATCATGAATGAGCTGGGCATCACCGTTCCGGTGGCCATTCATGCGGATCATTACGGGATCAAGGGACCAGGGGACGTGGAAGCGGCCAAAACCGAACTCCCGTCCATGTTTGATGCGGGTATTACCTCGGTGGCCATCGATGCATCCCACCTCCCCGATGACGAAAACCTCCTCGCCAACCTGACCCTCAGTCCCTATCTGCCCGGGTGGGCCGGATATGAGACCGAGGTGGGGGAGATAAAAGGGAAAGCAGGCCTTTCGACGCCTCAGGAGGCGCTCTTTCTAATTCAAGGCCTCAATGCCCACGACATCTTTCCGGACTGGATCGCCCTCAACAACGGGACCACTCACGGGATCGAGGCGAGCGATGCGGGGATCCAGGTCCCCCTGACCGTGGAGATCCACAACGCCCTGGCCAGATACAACATCTCAGGGGCCCAGCACGGGACCTCCGGCAACAGCTCCGAACGTCTCAGGGAGATTGCCCAACAGACACGGACCACCAAGGCCAATGTGGCAACGGCCCTCCAGATGATTTCGTGGGGGGTGCAGGTGAACGAATTCGGCAATGCCATCCTGGATGACAAGGGTCAATTCATGAAGGTATCGACGGATGGCATGACAGATGAGATGTGGGACCAGATGGTGGCCTATGCCACGTCCAAGAGCCTCAAAGCGGGCGACTACAAGAAGCTCAATCTCCCCTTTGAGAACAAGCTGCTGGGCCTTCCCCGGGAGATCCGCGAAAGGATGGTCAAAGGGGTGGAAGATTTTGTCTACGACCTGCTGACCAAGGTTTTCAATGCCGAGGGCAGCGCTCCCCTGGGCGTCGAGGCCATCCTGGAGGCCGGATCCCATGACCTGGGACCGAAAGGAAAGCGGATCGAGGACCCGGTTCAGTGGACAGAGGTCCGAATACATGAAAGGGCCAGGACGATCAACTCGGATAAAGGCGCTGCCGGCAATTTTGATGATTAGGCCCTTGGGTGCAACTTCTGCGCAATTTGCGGACAAGTTCTGTTGAACCGCCAAGGCGCAAAGGACGCGAAGAAGTTTTGATTGGTTCGTTCTGATCCTGTAAGAAAGATTCAGGATTAGAACAGACCAAGCCCTGACGGGCGTTAGTTCGTTATTCGTTAATAGCCTCTAAACAAAAAAATCTTTGTGTCTTAGTGGCTTTGTGTGAGAATTTTCGGTTGCGGCAATGACAAAAAACCAGACTGACAATCGCCCCCCCCATCCCTGGATCGATGCCATTCAGGCGGAAGACCGGGTTTCAGGCTGTTACCTGGCCAAGGAAAAGCGCGTGGCCAAGACGCGCAATGGAAATGCATTCCTGAGCCTGATCCTGGCAGACAGGACCGGCGAGATGCCTGCCAAGGTCTGGGAAAACGCTGAATCGGTTTCGGAACTTTTTCATGAGGGGGATGTCGTCCAAATCGAGGGGAAGGCCGGCGCCTACCGCGATCAGCTCCAGATCACCGTCTCCGGCCTTGAGCAATTCAAGGAACCGCCGGACCCGGAGATCTTTCTGGAGGTAAGCCCCGAAGATCCATCGGAGATGATCCGTTCCCTCCGGGAGATCCTCCGGGGGATCCAGGATATGCATCTAAAGGGACTGGTCGACAGTTTCCTGGCGGATCGGGAGTTTATGGCCCGGTTCAAAAAGGCCCCGGCCGCAAAGACGTTTCACCACGGCTACATAGGGGGCCTCTTGGAGCATACCCTGTCGGTCTGTCGCATGGCCGTGCATACGGCCGATCATTATCCCCATCTCCACCGGGACCTCCTCATCACATCGGCCTTTCTCCACGATATCGGCAAGATCAGGGAACTCACATACGATCTTTTGATCGACTATACGGATGAGGGGAGGCTGGTGGGGCATGTGGTCCTGGGCGCGGCCATGGTCGATGAGAAGCTGAAGGCCTTCCGTGAGTTTCCTCAGGAACTGGCCGTCCGGCTGAGGCACCTGATCCTGAGCCATCACGGCCAGTACGATTTCGGGTCCCCCAAGATGCCCAAGTTCTTGGAGGCCTTTGCCCTCCATCTCATTGACGATCTCGACGCCAAGATCAACGGTCTCGGCCGGTTCATGGAAAGGGACCGGCACCAGGGGGCATGGACCGATTTCAACCGGATGTTCGGCCGCTATTTCCTCAAGGGCGAGATAGAACCGGCCCAAACGATTTCCCACGGGCCTGAAACCACCGAAAACCGGCAGGGGACCCTCTTTTCATCCGCCCGGGATCTATAGCCTTCTCTCAGCCACAGCATCATAACCACCCCTAACACAATGATTGAGGCGATACCGTTTACCACCGAAGAATATAAAAACTTGGACAAAAGGACCTTTTTGGGCGCCATCGTGAGGAGAGGGAAGCCCTATCACATTGACGCCGATGATCTTGATTCACCTGAATAACCTTGCACCTTTCACCCATGAACGATGAGCTATCAACCATGAACCGCGTCCGCCAGGACTACCCCCTCAAATGCCCCATACCCACCTCCTGACAGGAGTCGGTTTTCCTGTTGGGAGTGAAAATAATCAGCGCAGATCCGCAGATTTACGTTTCACAACATTACACACAGAACGATACTAATCCCGGGATGGGCCGGGGCGCATTCAGCGGTCGGGCCGACAAAAGCCTTTTTCTCACAACCGGAGCATTTACACGGGGTGCTGCCCGCGAGCTCACAAGAGATGGGGCCACACCCATTGACCTGATGGATGG
>JAWOIH010000331.1:0-3744 GCA_046484725.1 Candidatus Desulfacyla sp.
TGGGATAAGAACATCGCCGACCTCAAGGTGAGTCACGAGATCAAATATGACAGTGTGAAAAAGATCTATATTCTCAGCATGTCATCATCCGATGATCATGTGACGTATGTAAAGGATTTCGAAGAGGCCAAGAAACTGATGTCCGAGATTGTGGGCCTCAAGGTCACGGAACTTCGAAATCTTCAAAGAGGAAACCGTTACCAGATCAGCATGATGGCCGAACTGGATAAGATCAGGCTCCCCTTTTATTTCCATTATGTCTTTTTCTTCCTCTCCTTGTGGGATTTCGAGACCGATTGGTATACGGTAGACTTCAGATATTGATCCATCGGAGATTTCGGTCCAGGCTCTGTCACATTCATCCATTCCGGTATCATGAAAGACTATTTAGAGGCTGAAAGACAAGATCTCAGGAGACGACGCAGAGAAAGATACCTGATTATTTTCCTGGGTGTGGTGATATCTTGTCTGATTTACCTGGGGATGCGCATCTTTCACCTGGGGCAGGCCCTTCCTTTTTCGAGCAGCATCTTCGCGTTCGCCCTGATCAATATTAACGTGATCCTGCTCCTTCTCCTCCTTTTTCTCACGGTCAGAAATTTAGTCAAACTCCTTTTTGAGAGAAAAAAGAGCATCATGGGCGCCAAGCTGAGGACGAAGCTGGTCCTGGCCTTTGTGACCCTTTCTCTGCTCCCCACGGTCATCCTCTTTTTCGTGTCGGTCCAGTTTATCTCTTCATCGATTCAATACTGGTTCAGCCTTCAGATTGAACGATCCTTGAAAAATTCCTTGGAGATTGGCCAGGATTATTACAAGGATATTGCGGATGGAAGCCTTTCATTTGGCAATATTCTGAGCCGGGTTATCACCCATGAGGGATATCTGATCCCGTCAAGAAAAGACAGCCTCACCAAATTTTCGGATGAGAAGCGGAAAGAGTTCGGGCTGGCTTCGGTCCAGATTTTCTTGAAAGAATTGAGCTTGGAGGCCGTATCCAGGGACCACAGGATCGATCTGACCGCATTCAAGGGCCCTGGAGAAGACATTCTGAAAAGCGCTATCGAGAAAGGCACAGACACCTATACGATCCAGTCATCGCCCCATGGAGATCTTGTCAGCGGCATTGTGCCGATTTTCTCGAGGACGGAGTCAAAGGCCGTGGTGGGTCTTGTCGTGACCTCGGAATTTGTTCCGGGCGCATTCGTAAACCGGCTTCAGGCAATCTCAAAGGGCGTTCAGGAGTACCGTCAATTAAAAATGCTTCGGACGCCGATTCTGGCCAGCCATATGATCGCTCTCTCTATTGTTACCCTCCTGATTATCTTCTCATCCATATGGTTTGGTTTTTACCTATCCAAGGAGATAACGGTTCCCATTAAAGAACTGGCTGAAGGGACCCATCGGATTGCATCGGGCGACTATAATTTTTTTATTGATTTGGAGACAAAAGATGAAATGGGCATGCTGGTCAACTCGTTCAATAAGATGACGATGGATCTTAAGACGAGTAAAGACCGGCTCGAGGCCGCCAACAAGGAACTCGTTGCCAGCAATCTCGAACTGGAACAGAGACGGCTCTACATGGAGATTGTCCTGGCCAATGTGGCGGCAGGCGTCATTTCTGCGGATGCCCATGGGAAGATCCTGACCATCAACAAATCCGCTGAGCGGATGCTGGGTATCCGGGCCGGAGAAATTATCGGGAAAAGTTACAAGGAGGTTCTTTCCGAGGATTACCGCAAAACAGTTGATGATTTTCTCGGAGATAAGGGCCTTCTTCATAAGGGTTACATGGAAAAACAGATACGGTTGTCTGACGGGAACCGCCGTCTGACCGTTCTGGTTTCCCTGAACGTGCTTCGCGATGATCGCGGGATATTTCTGGGCCTCGTAGCTGTCCTCGAGGACCTGAGTGAAATCGAAAAGGCTCAGCGGATGGCCGCGTGGCGGGAGGTGGCGAGGCGTATCGCCCATGAGGTAAAAAATCCCCTCACGCCGATTCAATTATCCGCCCAGCGGCTCAAGAAGCGGTACGGCGAGATGTTGGACAACGGAGAAGCTGGGGTCTTCCACGAGTGCACGGGAATGATTATTACACAGGTGGAGGAACTGAAGCGTCTGGTCAACGAGTTCTCCAATTTTGCCCGCCTTCCGGCCGCGAATCCTGTGCCGTCCGATATCGCCAAGATCATCCATGAGGCCATAAGCCTCTACAGGGAGGCCCACAAAGAGGTTCGATTCGTATTTAAAGACTTAAGAAATGTTCCGGTCTTCAATCTGGACAGGGAGCAGATCAGAAGGGTCCTGATCAATCTTTTCGACAATGCCATTGAAGCCACTGACGGCAATGGAGAGGTGGTGGTCGAGCTTCATTACGATAAGGTCCTTAAGATGGTGAGGATTGAGGTCATCGATAACGGCAGGGGCATCAGCCCGGAGAACAAGACCCGTTTGTTTGAGCCTTATTTTTCAACAAAAAAGCAGGGGACCGGACTGGGCCTTGCGATTGTCAGCACCATCATATCGGACCACAATGGGTTTATCAGGGTCAAGGACAACACGCCTAAAGGGACCCGTTTCATTATTGAGCTGCCGGCCAGGGTCTGAGCGATCATGTTGATGTTTTTATATCATTTTCTATGGACCGTTGCCCTTGTCTTCCTGGCCCCTGTTGTCGGGTTGTTGTGTATGGGGCCTATGGCGAGGAGAACTCGCACCGGCATGGGGGTTCGGTTTCTTGAGAGGCTGGCCTGGCGCCTCCCCAATCCCCAGCCCAAGCAGGGGGGCATATGGGTACACGCGCTTTCTGTGGGGGAAGTGATCTCCGCGATTCCACTGATCGATCTCCTCGGCAGGGAATTCCCGGGAACGGGCATCGTCTTTACGGCAAGTACCGCTACCGGGATGGCCATGGCAAGGGAAAAACTGGACGGGAGGGTCGGGGTCGTCTTTTCCATGCCTGTGGATGCCTGGTGGTGTGTTCGGAGGGTGATCGATTTTGTGAGGCCGTCGGTCTTCATTCTTGTTGAGACAGATATCTGGCCTGGTCTGCTCGGCTGTCTGAAGCGTAAGGGCATCCAGAGCATGCTGGTCAATGGCCGTGTTTCACCCCGGACCCTCCGATCCTACAAAAGAGCGCGGTTTTTTGTTCGTAAGATGTTCGATCCGCTCCATGTATGTCTCATGCAGTCCGATCTGGACAGAGACAGGCTCCTCATGATAGGGATAGAAAAAAGGAAGATCATCACCGCAGGCAACATCAAATTTGACCGGCAGATCGTGGCCATGGACGAGGAAGCGCGTCAAGGATGGCTTTGCGAGTTGGGCCTTGAATCCGATGACCCCCTATGGGTCGCGGGCAGCACCCATCCGGGGGAAGACGATGTTGTCCTCGATGTTTTCAAAAAGTTGCGACCTGCTTTCCCACGGCTGTGTCTGATCCTTGCGCCAAGGGATACGAGGCGCTCCGGTGATATCGTGACTATGGCCGGAGAAAAGGGTATCCGGGCGGTTCTCAAAACACAGCTTGGAAAGCAGAACGCCGGGCGCGAAGATCAAAGCGCAAAGCGCAGCTGCCCAATCGCAACTCCCTCCTCGCAACCCGTAATCCTCGGCGCGCCACGCCCCGTGTCCCGTGCCCTTTCGGGCTATGACGTGCTGGTCCTGAATACCATGGGCGAACTGGGGCGTATCTACGGCCTTGCCAGAGTCTGCTTTGTGGGCGGAAGTCTTGCTCCGATCGGG
>JAWOIH010000159.1:0-3695 GCA_046484725.1 Candidatus Desulfacyla sp.
CGTGATTTTCCAGAAAACGGGCAAGCTTGATCTGATAATCAGGCGCCGCGTGGAGGTGCTCCCGCACCGGCCGGGCGTGACCCTCGCGAAGGCGGTCATACAGGCGCTTGTCATAGGTGTAGTCAAACCCTTGCTGCTGAAGGGTCCATTCCAGGTCCCAGTAAACCTCGGCCATGAAACAAAAGTCGGGAGCCAGTTCCCGCACTTGCTCGATCGCAGTCGGCCAGAATGGTTGAGGTTTTCTGCCCCACGTCCGCTCAAAGACCTCAGGCAAGAGGAGCATGGCCATGTCACATCGGACCCCGTCGCAATGGCCGGAAATCCTGACCAATTCATTGATCATCGCTTCCTGTGCGGCGGGATTGCTGTAATCGAGTTGCAGGGTATCCGGCCAGCCGGAAAAATACGGGTCCCGGCCATAAGCCAGGATCAAGTCCCTCTTTTGACCTTTGACCCGGATATAGTTCTGCGGCTCCCGCGCTAACAGGTCCTCCGTCCCCGTGACAAAATAGTCCGGGTGGCTCTCGACCCAGGGGTGATCCGGGGCCATGTGGTTCGGAACAAAATCGAGCATCAGCTTGAGTCCCCGTTTTTGTATCCGTTGCCGCAGGCGGGCCAGCGCCGCATCGCCTCCCAGATCGCGATGTACGGTGTAGTTTTGGATGGCGAACCCGGAGCCGGCGATGTCCTCTTCCCGCAAGTCCGGCAGCGTGTCCTGAAACTCCTTGCGCCACTCCGCATTGGCGCGCGAAACCCCTCGGCCTGCCGGACCGGTCTGCCACACGCTCAAGAGCCAGACCCAGTCAAAGCCTATCCCTGCCAAACGATCCAATTTGGCATCGGGAAAGTCGTCCAAAGTCGCAGGCCGTCCCAAGTTCCGTGACAGTTCTGTCAGCCATACCCGCGTGTTGACTTGGTAGAGCGATGGATGAAAGGTTTTCACTATTTCTTCCTCTCAGGTTGAGCGCCCACCCTTATTTCTTTGCTCTGCTGGAGGAGCGTTTGCGCATCCGAAGAGGCAAACAGATGCATGATCCGCGCGACGGCCCCGGACCACCCCGTCTGGTGGCTCGCGCCGACCCCCGCGCCGGTGTCGCCGTGGAAGTACTCGTAGAATAAGGGATAATCCCTCCAATGGGGATCTTCCTGGAATTTTTGCGCCGTCCCGTGAACGGGCCTTATCCCCTGTTCATCCCTGAGGAAAATCTTGGACAGGCGCCGCCCGATCTCCTCCGCCACTTCGTAGAGGTTCATCTGCTTCCCGGAACCCGTCGGGCATTCGATGGTGAATGAATCCCCGTAATACAGATAATACTGAAGCAGGGCCCGGAGGATCAGCATGTTGACCGGCATCCAGACCGGGCCGCGCCAGTTGGAATTGCCGCCGAACATGCCGCTGTCCCCCTCCCCCGGCACATAGGACACCCGATATTCCTGATCCCCGGCCTGATAAATGTAGGGGTGATCCCGGTGAATGCGCGAGACGGCTCGGATGCCGAAGGGGCTCAAGAATTCCTCCTCATCGAGCATGGTCTTCAGCACCCGGCGGAGGTTGGCTTCACTCAAGACGGATCCCAGGAGCCGCTCCCGATAGCCGGGCTTCAGCGGGTCATGGATAAAAGCCGTCAGTTCCGGCCGGTTCTGGAGATACTCGCGCACGGTCGCGCCGATCTCCGGGTATTTGTCTCTGATCTTGCCTTCAAAAATGGTCACCGCGCAAAAGGGGAGCAACCCGACCATGGAGCGGACCTTCAGCCGTTCCGACCTTCCGTCCGGCAAGCGAAGCACATCGTAAAAGAAACCGTCATGCTCATCCCACATCCCGGCTTCCTCGCCCGGCCGAATCATGGCCGAAGCGATCATGAGAAAGTGCTCAAAGAACTTCATCGCAAGATCGATATAGGCCGGATTGGACATGGCCAGCTCTGCGCCGATCTCGAGCATGTTCTGGCAGAAGAGGGCCATCCATGCGGTTCCATCGGCCTGCTCCAGATATCCGCCGGTGGGCAAAGGCGCAGATCTGTCGAAGACCCCGATATTGTCCAGCCCCAGAAACCCCCCTTCAAAGGCATTGTTGCCGGAACGGTCTTTTCGGTTCACCCACCAGGCGAAGTTGAAGAGCAGCTTGTGGAAACACCGCTCCAGCCAGGCAAGGTCTCCCTCGCCGCGATAGGCTTTCTCCGTCAGGTAGGTGTAAATGGTCGACCAGGCATGGACCGGGGGGTTTACGTCTCCGAAGTTCCACTCGTAGGCGGGGATCTGGCCGCCGGGGTGAAGGTAACGGGGCTTGAGAAAAAGTTCCAACTGTTCTTTGCCGAATTCGTCATCCACAAGCGTCAGGGCCGTGACATGGAAGGCCAGATCCCAGGCGGCATACCAGGGATATTCCCATTTGTCCGGCATGGAGATAATGTCGGCGTTGAGCATGTGCCCCCACCGGTCGTTTCGGATGGAACGCTGGTTGTCTTTGTACGGCTCAATGCCGTGCTCTGTCAGCCATCGGCCGACGTCGTAGAAAAAGAACTGCTTGGACCAGAGCATCCCGGCCAGGGCCTGCCGCATGACATTGGCCTCATCCGGGATCAACGAAGGAGGGATGACGGTCGCATAGAACTCATCGGCTTCCTGGAGGCGGGCCGTCATGATCTCATCAAAATCCTTGCCGAATGGATCGGCTTCGACTCCGCCGTTGGAGGCTGTTTGAAAATTCGGATCTGGCCCCCATTCGCCCTTCGATACCTCAGGGCGAACGAGGGACGGTGCTTGGAAGTGGTCGGTTTTCCGTTCGTGGTGAGGCCTGTCCTGAGCCTGTCGAACTGGTATCGAACCATGAACGGAAAACCCATCTCGCTGATATGTATCGAGTTGTCGGACAGCCTCGTTATCCCCCTTTGCTTCAAATCCCCCCAACCCCCCTTTATCAAAGGGGGGCAAGGGGGGATTTGAGGATATCAGCCTGTCGCTGAGCCGCAGGCGAACCGTGCGGGATTCTCCGGCCCCCAGCGTGAGCGGGTAATGGGCCGAAACTTTTGTCCCCTTCTTCTCGGGATTAACCGCGTCTTTTTTACCGTGAACAATAAAGTTGCCGATGCCGTCTTTCACATAAGGGGAAGGATTGGGCGAGCCGACCAGCCGCTCCGTATTGGTTTCATTCTCCGTGAAAAGGAGCGCCGATGCGCCTTCCGCATAAAAGAAACGTTCCCCGAGATCTCGATGCGAGAGAGCGACGATCCCGCCGGTTTTGTCTTGAGCCATCTGATGAAGGGTGGGGCGAGCGACATCCTCACCCCACGACCAGTCATTGCGGAACCAGAGGGTGGGCAGGAGCTGGAGCGTCGCCTGTTCCGGGCCGTGGTTACGAACGGTGATCTGAATGAGCACATCCTCGGGGGAGGCTTTGGCGTACTCCACGAAGACATCAAAATAGCGGTCCCGGTCAAAAACGCCTGTGTCGAGCAACTCATATTCCGGTTTGCCCCGGCCGCGGTCACGGTTCGTCACGACCAGATTGTCATACGGGAAGGCCGCCTGAGGGTATTTGTAAAGGTTCTTCATGTACGAGTGGGTGGGCGTTGAATCCAGATAGAAGTAGTATTCCTTAACATCCTCGCCGTGGTTCCCCTCGCCGTTGCTCAGCCCGAACAAACGTTCTTTCAGGATTGGATCTTTTCCGTTCCAAAGCGCCAGCGCGAAAC
>JAWOIH010000202.1:0-6913 GCA_046484725.1 Candidatus Desulfacyla sp.
AATTTACATCTCCTGGTGGATCAAGCATATTCTCTTAGCTAAGGAAAGCCTTTTACCCAAGAACGACCTGTCCTTTGTCATTGATCTCTTGTTGACGTGCATCTTCCTTTCCCTATGTTCTGTCTTAGTCCATTTCCCATCTGACACTATTTTGCATCACATGTGGTCTGAGAGTTCACTGGAGCAGGTGGATTGGCTTTATCCGCTTCATGGAATGACCATATTGGCTCAGGGTCTCTTTTTCTTTCGCCTTCTTGATTTGAGTGTAAGGGCTGATGAGGGAGGTAAGTTTTTCATTCCGGTATGTTATGCCCAGGCTTTCATCATAATGGTTTTCTCCATTTTCCAGATGGTGACGGATCCCGTCAGGTGGAGATATACCACGGTCTTCAGAGAGCGTGGCATCTATTTTCCTTTTGATGATATCCACTCCTTCGGGAGTGTACTCGTCCTCCTGTTGTGTGTTTTCCTATTTACGTTCCGGGTTGGATCCACCGGACGCAAGGTCATCCACGGGACGCTCGTCATTGGCTTGCTGGCTCTCATTGCTGTTTCTTTTTCCCGGATAACCTATATTGTGACGGCCTTGATCCTTTCCGTGTTTGTCCTTGTTCGGTTCAAATGGAAAAAACTCCTGCTCCTGTCATTGGCCCTTCTTGTGGCGATCCTGTGTCTCCTGCCGGCGCTTAACCGCAACCTCCCGATTCCCTTTACCGGTTATACCCTGGACCAGTTTGCCGGAACAAACACATTTAGATATCGTCTCCAACGATGGCGAGTGACCACGGGCATGATCCGGGAGTTCCCATGGGTGGGGAATGGCATTGGGAGTTACTATCGACTTTATCCTCCCTATAGCAGGTCTGTTGATTTATCCTCATCAGGGAGGGGCCAAGCCCCTCAAGACTATGAAAACGCGCACAATTATTTCCTCCAGTTGGCTTCGGATACCGGCCTGCTGGGGATTGGTCTCCTCCTTCTTATTTTTGGCCTCATGTATCGGGAAGCCTATGCTCAGGCCTTCCAAAGCCGAGACATGGAGAGGGCAGTTTATGCCAAAGGGCTGATCGCAGGCGTCACCGCCTATCTGTTGACCTGCATCCCCGGTCATCCGCTTCTGCTGCCGAGTCAGCAGTTTGTCTTCTGGTTCGCAGTGGCGGCATTGATGATTCCACAGGGTGGCGATCACGCCCCATGGATCTTGAATTCAGCCGTTGGCAGGCGAATCCTGTGCGGCGCCGTTGCCGCACTGCTTCTTCTCGGTTATGGGCAACGATTCCACAATGCCAAGGCATGGCCGGGAGATGAGTATGGGTTTTATGCTTATGAAGCCTGGGATGCCGGTACCTTTCGCTGGATTGCAGGGGATGCCTCTACGACCTTCAGGGCAGAGAGTGATCTCTTTGATTTCAGGATCTCAGTAGCCCCTTACAATATCCCAGAAACGGGGTTGACCGTAAAGGCGTTTCTAAATGGGAGGCCCTTTGAAGAAAGGACCTTTCTGCGGCCGGGCCTGTACCGCTTATTTTGCTTTGCGCCTGGCATTGAGAACAAAGACGTCACCCTTCGATTCAGGGTCAGCAAGACATTTGTCCCTTATCTCCTGGGGCTCACCAAAGATAAGCGGGACCTGGGAGTTGGAATCTCTCCTTTCAGATTTTATCACAACCGAACTCCGATTGATATTGGGTTCCATGACTGGGAGATAGGGGGTGGAGGGGATATACCTGGGTGGCCCACGGATATCGTGCCGAGTCTTCGATGGACTGAGAAACAGGCCGTGATGGATGTGCCGTGGACTTCTGGTGAGGTAGGGGTAGTGTTTCTGGGTTGTTTCCACCCGGATGTGGACCAACATCCCTTGGAAGTCACTGCAAGACTTGACGACAGCATCCTCATGCGAGAGGTATTTGACCGGAAGGGATGGAAGAGACTCCTGATTCCCACACCAGAGAGGGCAAGGTGGTTGGCTTTTGAAGTGAGCCGGACCTGGAACCCTCGAAGGAGCGGTGTTTCATCAGATGATCGAGACCTGGGGGTGTTCGTCGGAATCCCAGGTCGAAAACACGATATGAGGTGACACCTCGGAGTCATTGCTCGGGAAGTCCCATCAACCCGCCCTTGGGTCTCCCTCGACCCTGCAGCGTTGGGCATGCTGACCTGCAGGAAACAGAGGACATATGATGTTGATACTCGAATAGAATTCGTGCCTGACCGCAACATATTGTGGGCACTGGATTCAACCCGATACCCCGATATAATTTTATCTTCAACGAGGTACCTCAGAAAGATCACCGAAACCTATTGACATTTCAAAAAAATTTCCTCAAAATGGTTACGTTAAGCCGTTTGTACCCAGGTTCAGCGGTTCAGCGGTTCAGCGTTCAGGGTTGAAACAAGCTAACTGATCATCATCAATAGGAAAATAGCTGATACGTGCAAATATACTGTTTCACCCAGTGGGTGAAGATGGCTCATCTGAGTCAGTCATCAGGAGGCATGATTAAAGTCAAATTCAGGTAGTTGAAAACACTGCGAATAGATCTTAAATCCCGATTAGGGGGTTTTTCTTCAGTGACTAAATGTATATAAACTCACAGATGTAGATAATAAGGAGGTGTTCACATGTCGGACCAGAATGCCAAAGGGAAACCAAATTACGAATCGCCGATCCTTGTACCGTTAGGGGCGCTGGCCAAAGGTTCTGGAGACTGCTCAGCGGGAAGTGCGGTTGTGCCGCCTACTTGCTCTGCAGGTGGTGCTGATGTGGGGAGTTATTGCACTTGTGGCAGCGCTCCACTTTCAGAGGCAATTGATTGTTCGGCTGGCGACTATGCATCACAGGATTGCTCGGCTGGTACTTCAGCAACTCGCGATTGCACGGCCGGCGTTTGCGCTCTAAACGCTTGCACGGCCGGCACTGCTGCACTTGTGGCTTGCACGGCCGGCACTGCTGACCAACCGTAATTTGGTGAATAGCCGGTTGCTTTACCGGCAGCGACCCGCAAGTAGCCGCATTACGGTTTGCCTGACTTCTTGGCCTTGATCATCGTCCGGCCGCCTCGCACTGGCCTTCCATCCCGTAACCGATGGTAGGTACGGCTTCATCCGCACAGTTTCCGGTCCCCTGCGACTGACGTCGCACCTACCTGGCCGTAACGACGGTCAAAGCCGATTTTTCCAAGCCGAACTTAGCGTTAGGACATGGAGTTGACGTTCCGGAATAATCGTTCAAAACTGATGGGGCCCATCCTTTTGGCGGGATGTCAGGCGGCGCTGTCGTCACTCATGTAAACTATGGAGGGAATGTTCCATGAATCCAACGGATAGACCGATTGCCAATCCCATCGTTGTGCTCCGGGAGGAGTTCGACGACTGGGCCGTACTCTTCAATCCCGATACGGCCGATGCCGTGGGAACCAATCCTGTCGGTGTAGCCGTATGGAAACGGATGGACGGCAAGAGAAGTCTCGACGATATCGTGTCGGAGATCCAAAACAGCTTTGAAGACACTCCGGACGCCGCCTTCAAAGAAATCGCCGCCTTCGTTAACACGCTGGCTGAAAACGGTTTTGTGGGGCTGGAACTGGAGAGCAATTAGCGGATGGCTGAGGAACTCAAGGACAAAATCGAACCAACGGCATCAAGGGTCATGCGGTCTCCGCGCAGCCTGACCATTGAAATCACCTCCCGCTGCAATCTCCGCTGCCGTTACTGCTACTTTTTCAACAATCCGGCGATGGTTTACCGGGATCTGCCTACCGACGAATGGCTCGCCTTCTTCGATGAACTGGGGTCGCTCGGCGTGATGAAAGTCACCCTGGCAGGCGGAGAGCCGTTTATCCGGGAGGACCTGCCCTTACTTCTTGAGGGGATTGTCCGCAACCGGATGCGTTTCTCTTTCCTGTCCAATGGCACGCTGATTGACGATGAGATCGCCGCTTTCATCGCCCGCACAGGTCGCTGCGAGTACGTCCAGGTGTCGGTAGATGGTTCGTGCGCAGAGGTACACGACTCCTGTCGCGGCCAAGGCTCTTTTGACTGTGCGATACGCGGCATTCGCACCCTGCAGCGCCATCGGATTTACGTGGCCGTGCGTGTCACGATTCATCGGAACAACGTTCATGATATGGAGAACATCGCTCACTTTCTTCTGGATGAGCTGGGCCTGCCGGATTTCGGCACCAACTCTGCAGGGTACATGGGTACGTGCCGTTTGAACGCGGATGATGTGTTGCTGAACATAGAGGAACGGAGGGAGGGGATGGCGACCTTGCTGCGCCTGGCGGAGAAATACCCTGGACGCATCTCGTCACAAGCCGGCCCGTTGACAGACGGGCGTATGTGGCGCCGGATGGAGGAGGCCCGGGCACAGAACGCGCCGGCCTTTCCCAATCGGGGTCGCCTTACCGGGTGCGGCTGCCCGAGCAACAAAATCTCCGTGCGCGCCGACGGCGCCATCGTTCCCTGCAACATGTTAGCCCATGTCGAATTAGGGCGCATCAACCAGGATTCTCTGGCAGAAATATGGCAAAACAGCCCGGCCCTGAACCAACTCCGCAACCGGCGTACGATCCCGCTGACCGAATTCGAGTTCTGCGCCGGCTGTCCATACATCCCCTATTGCACCGGCAACTGTCCGGGATTGGCCTACACGCTAACCGGCAAGGTCGACCATCCCAGTCCGGATGCGTGTTTGCGACGCTTTCTTGATGAAGGTGGCACGCTTCCATGAACTCGGCGAGCAACATGAAACAGCAGAAGACGGGACAGGCGGGAATGCGTACGATCAACACGTTGTATTTTTACTTGACCGAGGGGTGTAACCTCGCCTGCCGCCATTGTTGGATGGGTCCCCGGTTCGACGCCACAGGCAACCATTATCCCACCCTCCCGATTGAATTGTTCGAGACGGCCATTCACGAAGCCAAACCGCTGGGGTTGAGCGGCGTCAAACTGACCGGTGGTGAGCCGTTGCTGCATCCCCACTTCACCCGTTTGCTGGAGATTGTCCGTCGTGAAGAGTTGAAGCTGTCGATCGAGACCAATGGCCTGCTGTGCACGCCGGAGATTGCCTCTGAGATCGCCAAATCTCCCAATCGATTGGTATCCGTCAGTATCGATGGAACAGACGCCGCGACCCACGAATGGGTGCGCGGCGTACCGGGCGCCTTTGAAGCGGCCCGACAGGCGGTACGCAACCTTGTGGCCGCCGGCACCAGACCGCAGGTCATTTTCACGGTGATGCGCAAAAATGCCGGCCAGGTGGACGCCATGGTGCGAATGGTCGAGGAATTGGGTGCGGCCTCCCTCAAGTTCAACGTGGTCCAGCCCACCGCACGAGGCGAAACGTTGCATGAAAACCAGGAGACCCTGAACATCGCCGACCTCATCAAGTTGGGGCAGCATGTGGAACAGGAACTGGCGCCTAAGACCCAGTTGAAGATCTTCTTTCATTACCCACACGCTTTTAAGGCCCTCCATCGCATCGCCACTGGGGATGGGTGCGGCGTCTGCGGGATCTTCGGCATCCTGGGGGTCATCGCCAGCGGACACTATGCCCTGTGCGGCATCGGCGAGCAGGTGCCGGAGCTGATCTTCGGCGCGGTAGGGAAGGACAAACTGGAAGAGGTATGGCGAGAAAACGCCGTCTTAAAGGCCCTGCGGGAGGGACTGCCTGACCAATTGGAAGGGGTCTGCAGCCGCTGCCTGATGAAGGGGCGCTGTCTGGGCTCGTGCGTTGCCCAGAACTACTACAGCAAAGGCAGCCTGTGGGCGCCATACTGGTTTTGTGAACAGGCGGAAGAAGCGGGTCTCTTTCCAACTTCTCGACTGGCAACAAGACCCGCACAGTCTCCACGTATCCCGATCGGCAATGTCATTGCAAAATAATAACGGGAATATCCCCGGAACCGTGTTCTTCGCAGCTTATATCGGCCCAAGCATGAATCCGACTCTGCGTGAGCCGGAGATCATGGAGATCAGGCCTTATGAGAGCAGGCCGTTGCGCGTTGGCGATGTGGCCCTTTTTTTGTCACCGCAGGCTGATCATCCGGTCGTACACCGCGTTGTCCGTATAACCCCTGCAGGCATATCCACGTTCGGCGACAACAACACCAAAGAGGATACTTTTCTCCTGCAGCCCCTGAGCATTCAAGGCCAGGTAGTCGCCGCGTGGCGCGGCCAGAAGCGGCGGAAGATCGCAGGCGGGTTGCAGGGCCGGTTGACCAGCCTCTGGCTTCGTTGGCGACGCGTTCTTGACCGTGGCGCGTCTCCTCTGCTGCATCCCCTTTATGAGGCGCTATCTTACTGGGGGTTGATCGCCAGGTTGTTGCCCGCTCGATTCCGGCCGCGAGTCGTCGTCTTCCAGGCCCAAGGGCGGTATCAATCTCAACTTCTGCTGGGACGGCGCATCATTGGGCGCTACGATGACCTCAGGCAGCAATGGCAGATCCAACGCCCATTTCACCTGTTTGTGGATGGAAGGGCGCTTCCAGGGCAGAGGGTGCAAGGATCGATCGAACCAGCAAGATTTGAGTGAACGGCAACAAACTATGAATCATCTGTCGACGCAGGAAGCGTTGCCTAACCTCGTCCTGGCTGATGGGACCTGTTGGAAAATTGCCGCCGGGGACGAGGAGGCCTCAGCCATCGTTTCACAACTGGGAAGCGCGATGCAGTTGCGCATGACATCAGGCGCAATCGAACCTTCTCATCATGGCAATCTGTGTCGGCTTCTCGTCCAGATTGACGCACACACGTCCGTGGCGGATTGCTACGTCCCGTTGGCATCAGACAATGACGGCGTAGTGACCTGCATTCTAAGTCCAAGCGATCACTGGGGCGGCCCGTACGTCAATCTTGTTAGATTATCGCTCGTTTTTGCCCGCGAAGCACAGGCCCGGGGAGGAGT
>JAWOIH010000490.1:0-3727 GCA_046484725.1 Candidatus Desulfacyla sp.
ACAAGATGACCGGGATGTGCAACCCCTTGGCCGTCACGGCGATTGCCCAGTCAAAGGTTTGTCCGGTCCCCCCGGCCCTTTCAGGGGAAAAGGCGTCCAGCAGCACGGCCCTGATCCTTCCCTGATACTGCCGGATCGATGAAAGCACGGACCCGTCCCTGACCCGAAAGGCCTTTACGGCACGGGGCATAAACTCCCCGCACGCCTCCGGGGATTCCTCACCGTGAAACTGGACCAGGTCAATGCCGCAGAATTCTATGATCTGCCTCACCACAGGCGGCCGTTCGTCCACAAAGACCCCGACCGTCTTCACGAACGGGGGAACGTTGTTGATAATCTCCCGCGCCTCTTCCGGCCGGATCCTTCTGGGGCTGGGGGCAAAGACAAAGCCGAGGGCATCCGCCCCTGATCGAACCGCCATTTGTCCATCTTCAAGGCAGGTAATGCCGCACACCTTAACCCGTGCCATTGCCCCTTCCCGCATCCGCCAGTTCCCTGGTCTTGGCCCCCATGTCACGGGCCTTCATCAGCGAGGTCCCCACCAGGACCGCATGGATATTGCTTTGCCTCAAGCTGCGGATCTCCTCATGGTTTGAGACGCCGCTCTCGCTGACGCGGATACACCCATCCGGGATCAGGGGGGCCAAATCAAGGGTCGTATGGATATCCACCCCAAATGTGGTCAAGTCACGATTGTTGATCCCGATGATGTCCGCCCCGCACTCGATCGCGCTCTCCAATTCATCTCTGTTATGGACCTCGGTCAGACAGGCCATCCCCGAGCCCCGGGCCATGGCCAGCAGGTCCTTCAGACGGTTGCGCGAAAGGATCCCGGCAATCAGGAGTATGGCATCGGCGCCGAAGCGCATGGACTCTTCCACCTGGATGGGATCCATGATAAAGTCCTTGCGCAGCACCGGGAGGGAGATGGCACGCCGGATGCGGGGCAGATACCTGATGTCCCCGTGGAAAAACCGCCTGTCCGTGAGGAGGGAGACGGCCCCTGCCCCGGCCCCCTCATAGATCCGGGCGATTTGAACCGGATCGTGGTCTCTGAGAATAACCCCGGCCGAAGGGGATGCGAATTTGATCTCAGCGATCAGGGTAATCCGGCCCTCCCTGGAGAGAGCGCCTCTGAAATCGCGGACAGGGGGGATATCGGCATCCATTTCCGTTGACACCCCTTCATCCTTCAGGGCTTCCACTTCTTTCTGTTTTTGGGCCAGTATCCCGGCCAATCGAGGATTCATAGGGAGGCCCTCATAGATCGTTCAGGACAAAGTTCCTGCATCCCTGGGTAAACTGCACGAGGGAATGGAGTTTTTCCCTGGCCCGGCCTGAATCAATGGAATCTTTCGCCCTTTCAATGCCCCCTTTGAAATCGTGGTCAAGACCTGTTGCCACAAATGCGGCCGCGGCATTGAGGAGGACCATGTCCCGTGTCGGTTTTTTCCGGCCGTCCAGGATTTCCCGGATAATGGAGGCATTCTCTCTCGGGTTGCCTCCCTTTATGGCCTCCGGGGCCGCCCGCTCCAGGCCGTATTCCTCCGGGGTCATGTCAAAGCTCCGGATCCCTTCATCCCGAAGATGAGATACCCGGGTGGGACCGCAGATGCTGATCTCGTCAAAGGTCCCTTCACCGCATACGACAAACGCCTCCCTGGTCCCGAGTCTCTTGAGGACATGGGCCATGGTTTCGGTGAGACCGGGTTCATAGACCCCCAGGACCTGGGCCGAGGCCCCGGCCGGGTTGGCAAGCGGACCGATAAGATTGAATATGGTGCGCAGACCGATTTCCCGCCTCGGTCCGGCAGCGTATTTCATGGCCCCGTGAAAGAGCGGCGCATACAAAAACCCGATCCCCACTTCCTGCAGACATCTCTCCACGTCGCTGCTGGTCACGTCGATCTTCACCCCCAGCTTCTCAAGCACATCGGCGCTTCCACAATGGCTCGAGACCGCCCGGTTTCCATGTTTGGCCACCTTGACCCCGGCCCCCGCAGCCACAAATGCCGTAGCCGTGGAGACATTGAAGGTATTGGTGCCGTCCCCCCCGGTGCCGCAGGTGTCGAGGATGGTCTCATCCTCCACATTGATTTCATCACGATCGATATTGACCGCGTGGTTATTGAGCCGCACCTTTATAGCCCTGTTTCTCATGACCCTGGCTGCGCCCGTAATCTCGTCCACGGTCTCCCCCTTCATCCTCAAGGCCGTGACAAAGGCCCCGATCTGCGCCTCTGTGGCCCTCCCGGCCATCATCTCCTCCATGGCCGCCGCCATCTCCGCTTCCGTAAGGTCTTCTCCTGTGACCACCTTTCCAATCGCCTCTTTGATCATGATCCGTCCCTCCTTCTGGTTATGCCTTGAATAAGGTTTGTAAGATGTCAGCCCCCTGCCTGCTTAAAATGGACTCCGGGTGAAACTGCACGCCCTCCACCCGGTATTCCTGATGCCTCAGACCCATAACCTCCCCCTCCCCGGTCCACGAACTGATCTCGAGACAATCGGGGAGTGAATCCCGCTCAACGATCAGGGACTGATACCGGACCGCCTCGAACGGATTGGGGAGGCCTTGATAGACGGTCCGGCCGTCGTGAAAGACGAGGGAGGTCTTGCCGTGCATGATCCGGTCGGCCCTCACCACCCTTCCGCCATAGGCCGCGGCAATCGACTGGTGGCCGAGACATACGCCCATGACAGGGATGTCCGGTCCAAAATGCCGGATCGCCGACATGGATATGCCGGCCTGAGCCGGGGCCCCGGGCCCGGGCGATACCACGATCCCCGAGGGATGTTCCCTTTCCATGCGCTCAAGGGTTATCTCATCATTTCTGAAAACCCTCACCTCCCGACCCATCCCTTGAAGGATCTGGACCAGGTTGTAGGTAAAGGAGTCATAGTTGTCGATAACCAGTATCATCTCTTTTCGCCTCCTCGATGCTCTTGAGCATGGCCGCTGCCTTTCTCAGGGTCTCGTTGTACTCTCCCTCTGGGGAAGAGTCGGCCACGATGCCCGCCCCCACCTGTACGGAAAGCCTGTTTTCGGCCACAGCAATGGTGCGGATGGTGATGCAGAAGTCCATGTTGCCGTTGAATCCGAAATAGCCCACTGCGCCGGCATAGGGTCCCCTCGGGGTCGGTTCCAGTTCGTTGATGATCTCCATGGCCCTGATCTTGGGGGCGCCCGAGACCGTGCCGGCCGGGAAGGCCGACATGAAGAGGTCAAAGGCGTCTTTGTCTGATCTCAACCTCCCCTCCACATGGGAGACCAGGTGCATCACATGGGAGTAGCGTTCCACCTCCATGAGCCGGGGCACCGCCACCGAGCCCGGCGCCGCCACCCGGCCCACGTCATTTCTTCCCAGATCCACCAGCATGATGTGTTCGGCCCGTTCCTTGGGATCGGAGAGAAGCTCTTTTTCGAGGAGCAGATCCTCCTCCCGGGTATGACCCCTGGGCCGGGTGCCGGCAATGGGACGAAGCTGGATCCTGTTGCCCGTCAACCGGACGAGGATCTCGGGAGAGGCGCCGATCAATCGGATATCTCCGAAATTGAGATAGAACATGTAGGGAGACGGGTTGATGCTCCTCAGGTTTCGATAAAGGGCGAAATCGTCGCCGGATGCCGTGCCCGAAAACCTCTGGGAGAGGACCACCTGGATCACATCCCCCGAAACAATATATTCCTTGGCCCTCTCCACCGCCTGCTCAAACCCCTCTTTGC
>JAWOIH010000312.1:0-5817 GCA_046484725.1 Candidatus Desulfacyla sp.
GTTACCGGCGGAAATCTGGTGGAGATGAAGCGGATCCGCAAGGAAAGCCTCTGCTGCGGTGCCGGGGGCGGACGGCTCTGGATGGAGACCAAGCCGGAATGGCGATTTTCAGATCTGAGGATCCATGAGGCGTGCGAGACCGGCGCCTCTATCCTGGCCACGGCCTGTCCCTACTGCATCTCGATGCTGGAAGACAGCCGCAAGACCGTGAACAAGGAAGATGAGATTGAGATCAAAGACATCTCCGAATTGATTGCAGAGGCACTTTAGCCCATTAGCCCTTATCGCAAAAAGTCCTGCCCGGGAGCAGGGCTTTTTGCCTGCCTCGTTAAACCGTTTGCATCGGTGTGTTGAACCGGGGCGATCCTCCACCTTTGAAGGCAGACCCTGATGAAAATAGCCTATCTGGACTGTTTTTCCGGTATCAGCGGCGATATGTTGCTGGGCGCCCTACTGGATGCAGGACTTCCCCTTGACCAGTTGGAAAAAGGGCTTGCAAGCCTCCCCCTCCACGGTTACCGGATTGAGACCCGACGGGAGGCCCGGCACCAGATCTTTGGGACCCGGTTTTCGGTTGTGGTGGAAGAGGGCCTGCATTCCCATCGGGACCTGAAGCTGATCCGGACGTTGATCCGGCAGGCGGACCTGCCTGTGACGGTTCGGGAAAAAAGCATAGGGATATTTGAATCGCTTGCCCGGGTGGAAGGAGAAATTCATAACCGGCCCGCCGAGGAGGTCCATTTTCATGAGGTGGGGGCCGTGGATTCCATTGTCGATATCGTAGGGACCGTATACGGCCTTGAATGTCTCAATGTCGGTACGATCTTTGCCTCGCCATTGCCTTTGGGGTCGGGTTTTACACAGAGCGCCCATGGAACCATACCGGTGCCGGCCCCGGCCACGCTCGGCCTTTTAAAAGGGATTCCCCTGATGGGTGGAGGGACCCCCCATGAAATGGTAACCCCCACGGGCGCGGCCCTGATCCTGGGATTGGCCGACTCATTCGGGCCGATGCCCCCGATGACCATTGACGCGATCGGCTATGGCGTGGGGAGGAGAGATCTGCCCGAGAGGCCCAATCTGCTGCGTATCCTCATGGGCAGGGATCGGCCGGGAGATGCGACAGAAACCGTTGTGGTCCTTGAGACCAATGTGGACGACACCAGCCCTGAATGGCTGGGATTCCTCATGGAACGGCTTTTGGTTGCGGGGGCCCTGGATGTGATCTTTATCCCGGTCCAGATGAAGAAGGGCCGGCCGGGCGTGCAGATCCAGGTCATCGGCACCCCTGATCAGGGGGACCTTCTGATGGCGATCCTCATGGATGAGACCACCACATTGGGCGTCCGTTTCCGCTACAGCCAGCGGAAGGTGCTCCCGAGATCCTTTAAAGAGGTGGACACCCCCTGGGGTCGGATCCGGGTTAAGACGGTCGTTCAGAGAGACGGCCGTCCGCTCCTGGCGCCTGAATACGAGGCATGCAGGGAAATCGCCTTGAGATGCCATATCCCCCTGCGGGAGGTATATCAGTGGATCGCGGGCCTCAACAGGGAGGCCTCGGAACCCGCTTGATGTCGCGCGTTCAACCTGATAATTTGTCGGTCCCCGATGCCTTCAGGCAGACCGGGTTCAATGGGAAGGCGGCACTCATCCTTTCCACGTGGTTCGGTTCAGGACTGATGCCCAGGGCCTCCGGCACCTTCGGGACCCTGGCCGCCATTCCCCTGATCCTGATCGGTCGTCTGGGCACGGGGTGGTCTGCTGTCGCACTGGTTGTCGTGACGCTGACCGCGTTCTGGGCCTCGCAGCGGACCCTGGAACTGTTAGGGAGAGAAGACCCCTCTGAGGTGGTCATCGACGAAGCAGCCGGTTTTTCCGTAACCCTGTTTTCGCTGCCCCTTACATGGCAAAGCGTGGCCCTGGGATTCATCTTTTTCAGGCTCTTCGATGTTGTGAAGCCTTGGCCGGTCCGACAGGCGGAACGTCTCAAGGGCGGGCTTGGGATCGTCATGGATGATCTCCTGGCAGGGGTCTATGCCCACCTGTGTTTGAGGGGCATCCTGTGGGTGGTGAGTTGATGGGGCAATTTGGGGATTAAGGGATTGAGGAATTCAGGGATTCGGAATCCGTATAACCGCTCAGCACGAAGGATAAAACTCAGCAGCCAGTGCGTTTCCTCTTTTTAAGACATTATCAGACTTGAAATATCTCCATGCACGGCGAAATCATAACCATAGGCAATGAACTGACCTCAGGGAGGACCCCTGATCTCAATTCAAGATATGCCGCGGGGAGGCTGACGGCCTCCGGCCTGAACGTCATCCGGATTACGTCTGTGGGAGATGACGCAACGATGGCCGCCGATGCCCTGAAAAGGGCCTCGATTTCATCCCAGTTCGTGATCGTCACAGGGGGGTTGGGTTCCACCGAGGACGATATGACCTGCAAGATCGCGGCGGACGCGCTGGATCGACCGCTCTGCCTCGATCACCGGATGCTACGGAAGATCAGGGAGTACGTGGAGGCCAGGGGGATCGAAATGACGCCTCCCTTCGAGAAGATGGCCTTCATGCCGGAGGGTGCCCGGATGATCCATCCCAAGGGCGCCGTCTGCGGGTTTTCCCTGGTTGAAAAGGATATTCGCTTCTATTTTCTGCCGGGCGTCCCCGACGAGATGCGCCATATCTTGGACGCCTTTGTCCTTCCGGAACTCCTGAGCCTGCATGAAAGGCCTCCGGTGATGCAGCAGCGACTCCTGAAACTATATGGTCTCAATGAGCCGCGTATCGCCGATATCTTTTCGGAACTTCTGCATACTTCAGGCGATGTGGTGCTCGGGTTTTATCCGCAGTTCCCGGAAAACCACATTACCATCAGCCTGCGTGGGAAGGACGAGCCTGTGATCACGGCGGCCCTGAACCAGGTGGAACGTGATATCATGGCACTTGTCGGTCCTTATGTCTTTGCCACAGGCAATCAAGAGATGGAGGATGTGGTGGGCCGCCTCCTCAGCCACACCCGGAAGACCCTGTCCGTTGCGGAGTCGTGCACAGGGGGATTGATCGTGCATCGGTTGACGAATGTGGCAGGGAGTTCCCGCTATTTCCGGGGCGGGGTTGTTTCCTACAGCAATGAATCCAAGGCCGATATCCTCCATGTGGATCCAAAGACCCTTGAAAGGCATGGGGCCGTGAGCGCCCCGACTGTGGAGGAAATGGCCTGGGGGATCCGAAAACAGATGAAGAGCGATTTGGGCCTTGCCGTCACAGGGATTGCCGGGCCCGACGGCGGGACCCGTGAGAAACCGGTGGGTACCGTGTATATCGGGCTGGACAGCGCCGACGGGACGGTTTCGAGGAGATACCGCTTCCGGGGGCGGCGGAAACAGGTGAAACTGAACACCTCGACGATGGCGCTGGATTGGGTCAGAAGGCATCTGAATGGAGATACGTTCCTTCCTGGCATTTGAACTCCCCCCGGAGATTCGGGAGTTGCTTTCTATCGTATCCGACGATGGCCGGACCTTGCCCCTGAATGTCCGATGGATTCGCGTCGCCAACATTCACCTTACGGTCGTGTTTATGGGGGACGTCCGGGAAGATCAGATCGGTTTGATCGGAGAGGTCGTGGGCAGTATATGCCAGGGTCATGCGCCGTTCCGTATTCATTTGAAGGGGGCCGGTCTGTTTGGCAGCTGGCGAAACCCGAGGGTCCTCTGGGTCGGGCTCGGGGGGGAGACGGACCGCATGTCCGGTTTCAGGGACGTTTTGCAGAAAGGCCTGGCGCCATTCGGGATAAAGGAGGAAAAGCGGCCGTTCAGGCCCCATCTGACGCTCGGGCGGTTCCGAAAGGGTGCCAAGGCCGGTCCCAGTCTGGATGACCTGTTGTTGAAATATCAGGACCTGAACGGTCCCGGATGTCTGTTGAGAGAGCTTGTCTTGTTCAAGAGTGATCTGAGGCCCGGCGGGGCCGAGTATACCAAATTGGGCGTGTGGCCGTTAAGGGGATAGATGTGTTGCGGGCAACTCCTTAACATACGAAATCGAAAATCGAGAATGGATAATAGAAAATGGGGGGTCCTATGGAACGAGATCGGGCGATTGAACAGGCCGTTTCCCAGATAGAGAAACAGTTTGGCCGGGGTTCTATCATGAAATTAGGTGATGAAAGCTTCTTGGACATACCCTCCATCTCCACAGGGTCCCTTGCCCTCGACCTGGCCCTCGGTGTTGGCGGCGTTCCCCGGGGCAGGGTGATTGAAATCTATGGTCCCGAGTCGTCGGGCAAGACGACCCTGGCCCTTCACGTCGCTGCCGAGGCCCAGGCAAAGGGGGGAATGGTGGCCTTTATCGATGCGGAACACGCCCTCGACGTCACCTATGCCAGAAATTTGGGGGTGGATGTGGACAGCCTGCTGGTATCTCAGCCGGATACGGGCGAGCAGGCTTTGGATATCGCCGAGATACTGGTCAGGAGCGGCGGCATTGACGTCCTGATCATCGACTCTGTGGCGGCCCTGGTCCCAAAGGCCGAGATCGAGGGGGAAATGGGCGATCACCATGTGGGCCTTCAGGCCAGGCTCATGTCGCAGGCCCTCAGAAAACTGACGGCAACCATCAGCAAGTCCAGGACCTCCGTCATCTTCATCAACCAGATCCGGATGAAGATCGGGGTCATGTTCGGCAACCCCGAGACCACCACCGGGGGGAATGCGCTCAAGTTCTATTCGAGTCAGCGCCTGGACATCCGCCGCATCGGGGCCATCAAGGAGGGTGACCAGGTGATCGGGAACCGGACCCGGGTTAAAGTGGTAAAGAACAAGGTGGCGCCTCCCTTCAAGGAGGCCGAGTTTGACATCATCTACGGGGAGGGCATTTCAAAGGATGGAGATATCCTGGATATGGGCGCTTCCCTGGGCATTATTGAAAAGAGCGGGGCCTGGTACTCCTTCGGGGAAGACCGGATCGGACAGGGCCGGCAGAATGTCAAGCGATTCCTGTCGGAAAACAAGGATATCCGGGACAGAATTGCGGACCTGATCCGGGAACGTACAGGGCTCAAGAAGGTGGCGGAGGAGAAAGAGGAGAAGGTGGATCAATGAATTTCAGGGAAATCAGGAAGGCTTTTCTGGACTACTTCAGGGCCCGCGGTCACCGGATCGTTGACAGCTCGTCGCTGGTCCCGCGAGATGACCCCACCCTTCTGTTCACCAATGCGGGGATGGTCCAGTTCAAGGGCGCTTTTTTGGGCGAGGAGAACCTGGGATATACCCGGGCGGCCACATCCCAGAAGTGCATGCGCGCCGGGGGCAAGCACAATGATCTTGAAAATGTCGGATACACGCCGAGGCATCATACCTTCTTCGAGATGCTGGGAAATTTTTCCTTTGGCGATTACTTCAAAGAAGAGGCGATTGAATGGGGATGGGAACTGCTGACCGAAGGATACCGACTCCCGGCCGAACGGCTCCATGTGTCCGTGTATGAGGATGATGACGAGGCCTACAGGATCTGGGAGGAAAAGATCGGGATCCCGGCGGAAAGGATCGTGAGGTTGGGGGAAAAGGATAATTTCTGGGCCATGGGAGACACCGGACCCTGCGGACCCTGCTCAGAGATCCATATCGATCAGGGTTCGGCCAAAGGATGCGGACGGCCCGACTGCGCCCCCGGCTGTGACTGCAACCGGTATCTGGAGATCTGGAACCTGGTATTTACCCAGTTTCAGCGTGCCCCGGACGGAACCCTGACGCCCCTTCCGAGACCCAATATCGACACAGGGATGGGGTTGGAGAGGATCACCGCGGTTGTCCAGGGG
>JAWOIH010000353.1:0-3587 GCA_046484725.1 Candidatus Desulfacyla sp.
GCCTGTCCTATCTCCTGGTGGGAGATACCATCAACCTGGCCTCAAGGCTCCAGTCCCTCACCAAAGACGTCGGGACCGACATGATCATATCGGCAACCACCCACGCCCATCTAAGCGCCGACGCGCGCGATGCCATTGCATTAAAACGGCTGCACAACATGTCCGTCAAAGGGAAAGGCAAACCGGTCGAGGCCTTTGCCGTGCTTGAACGTGAAGGCCCATCCCATGGTCTATCTTAGACGGAGCGCATCATTCATCTGCAATCAGGGCCAGCCGCAAGGTGTTGAGCCCGATCACCGCCCCCCGTGTCCGCAGGGTAAATGGATCTCCCCCCATTTCCCACGAAAAGACCTTATCCATCCCCTCGCCTGAGACGGCTGCGCTCGCTTTCACCACGGGATGGGTTCCCTGACCCTCCTGAACAAATCCTAAGACTGCGAGGCCCACATCCGCATGGGCCTTCTCCCTGACCGTCTGTGCCACGGCCAGGGCAGATTCCGGTTCAAGTACAACCTCCTCCCGGCCGAGGTATTCCGCCACACTTCCCGGACCCGGAACGACACAGCTCTGGAGCAGCCGTGAGCAGCCGGGGACGTTATAAAGCCGCTCTGCCGCCAGGCCCCCGGTGAAGGTCTCCAGGATGGCCAGGGTAAGGCCCCTTCCTTGAAGCAGGGAATGTATCACGCCTTCGAGGGTGTCGTCGCCCTGGCCGAAGATCTTGCTCCCCAGCCGGGATCGGATCTCGGCCGCCACGGGATCGATCAACGCAGCAGTTGCCCTGTCTCCGTCTGCAACCGCCGCGATCCGGATCTTGATCTCCCCCTGAGACGCCAGGAGACCCACTTCAGGATTCTGCCCCGGTTTGATGAGGTCCTGGATCAGCCTGTCCACCCCGCTTTCACCCAAGCCCACCACTTTCAAAACCTGATAGCTGACCCGATGGTCTACAATACTAAACCGCTTCCGGACCCAGGGCAGCACCTCATGGGTCATGAGATACCTGAGTTCCCTGGGCACCCCGGGGAGGCATATCACCGCCGTTTGTGCCATCTCCGTGATAAATGCGGGGGCCGTGCCCACAGGGTTTGATATGGCAATGCTGCCGGCCGGGACATAGGCCTGTCTCCGGTTGTTTTCGGGCATCTCATAACCATACCTTCTGAATATCGCCTCGATCTCGTCCATGAGATCCTGCCGGTAGTCAAGCGCCACCCCGGCCACCGCTGAGACCGCCTCCCGGGTCAGATCGTCCAGGGTGGGTCCGAGACCCCCTGTCGTGATTACCAGATCGCACCGGTCCACCGCGGAACGGATCGCCTGCAGCATTTCATCCATCCGGTCGCCCACCGTTGTCCTGAAACGGACGGCAATACCCAGGCCGGCCATTTCATGGGCCAGATAGACCGTGTTCGTATCCTCGATCTGGCCTAAGAGCAACTCGCTCCCGATGGTGATAATTTCGCACGTCGGAGCCTCGCCTGAATGCGGTCCGAATGAATTACTGCTCATGAAAACCTCTCTGGATACTGGATGCCGATTGCTGGACGGTCGATCCTCGTTGCTCGGGACTGCTTCATAGCTACCGCCTAATCTTACTGCTTACTCCCTACTGCCTGCGGGTCCCTCCTCACATCTCACGCCTTATCCCTCAATAATACGTCGATTTCCGCTTCTTCTCTCTTCTTCCCAGAACAAGACCAAACATGAGACCCACCAGCATCACAGCGCCTCCTGTCAGGAACCAGGTATTCCTTTGAGAGGACTTGAGGTATTCATTTTCCTTGGTCAGAATTTCCGCAGTCGCAAGGGCATCCTGCATCTTCTTCTGTGCGATGTCATATTCCTTTTGGAGTTTCAGAAAACCGCCGGCCCCCTCCTTCAACTTCTCGTATTTCTGCTGTATCTCAACCAATACCCGCTCGTTTTCCTCCAACTTTCGCCCCATCTCTTGCCTTTCATCGGTCAGAGTTCGCCACTCCGCTTCCAGACGGACCGATTTCTCTTTAAGCCGTGCATTTTCCTTTTCTAGGGACGCGGCCCGGATTTCCCCCGGGACACGCGAAACCAGAAATGCGCTCACGATCCAGCCTTCCTTATTGTCCCACTTGGGTGCCAGGAGCCGGACATGACTCCATCCCTCCCGGGAACCCAGGATCTCGACGGGCTCATCCTGGGGGAGCATGGCCAGGATCTTTTCCTTGGTGCCCGGTCCGCTTCGGAAGGTAATCTTGGTGGGATTCGTGACATAGGCCTTTTCAGCCCGGCAAGGGACTGAACAGAGACACATGCATAGACTTACACTAACAGCAATGACCCATTTAATCATTTTCTCCGCCCTTTTCTTTTCGTATCACCCGGATATCGGTCATTCGGGTCCCTGGGTACTGTCCCTGCCCATCTTTTTCAAGATATTTGACCATATCCCATATGGTATTTAATGCGATGCTGACCCCTATTAGGGCCTCCATTTCAACCCCTGTCCGGGCCTGGGCCCGGACAAGGCATCGGGCCTCGACCCCGCCATCAATGACTTCAAACCCCACCTTTACGGTGTCCAACGGTATCTGGTGACAGTGGGGGATCAGAAGATGGGTCTGTTTGGCCGCATTCATGGCGGCCACCTCAGCCACCAGAAAAGGGTCGCCCTTTTTGACCTCACCGTCCGCTATCTTTCGAAGCGTACCGGGCGCCAAATGAATTTTCCCTCCCGCCTCTGCCTGGCGCCGGACCACCGGTTTCTCCGTGACATCCACCATTCCCATATGCTATCCCCTCCGGATATCGATTATCTGCTATCTGGACCGCCGCTATTCAACGTCCGATATCCAGCCATAAAAGTGTCTAAAGTGAGCTAACGTGACTAAAGTGCCTAAAGTTGATCCCCAGGGTCCGGCATCCGGCATCCAGCTTAGATGGCGATAAATTCCCTCTTTTTGGCGCCCCGCTTCTTGATCCGGTCCACCGTATCGATCAGGGCGGGAAACACATGTTCCCGGGTGTCTCCCCCCACGACCACGGCCATGATGTCGCGGCCGACCGATAATCGACCGGCCTCCGCTGTTTCAATCAACACCTCCACAATGCCCGGCATCTTTCTTGTCTCATCGGCTATTTTTTTAATTTCATCTGCATCGAACTCGATCTCGATGGCATTCACCCGATCTCCGCTCAGAGAGGTCGCCCTCACCACGCCCAGATGGCTTGCGATCATCCCCATATCCGGATAAAGCGGGTGTTCCTTCATAACTTGAATCATCCTGGTCAGGTCCATGGCATCCTCCTTTTCGGCAAAATAATTTGGGACAAAATAATTAAAAAAGAATTAAAACATCTAAGGGTTAAGCAGTCATAGGTTCAACGTTCAAGAACTTCCCAATCCCTAAATCCCTAAATTGTCAAATTCCTGAATCCCCATGTTCTCCCTTACCGGCCCCATCGGCCTCCAACCCGTTTAACCGGAACAGCCGTTTTGTCAGGTCCAGATAGGTGTTGAGGGAAGGGCAGGGCGATCCACCCTCAACACCTATCTGGACCTGACAAAACGGCTGTTCCGGTTAAACGGGTTGGAGGCCGATGGGGCCGGTAAG
>JAWOIH010000009.1:0-13173 GCA_046484725.1 Candidatus Desulfacyla sp.
CAGACCGGTTGACCCCGCTTCGAACGCCACAGGCCTTACCATCTGGATTACTCACAGATTCTGTACCACCCAAAGCGTGAGATATCTGCGGCGAAACCATACGCGATATCGGGAGATGCCTTCCTTATGTTGCGAGTCGCGTTATGGCGTGAGGATTTCGTTCCCTCCACATTCATAGGGTGGTGAGAGGGGGGAAGCCCTTGTCTTCCTGGAAGACCTTCCATCTGCAGTGATCCGATCCCAGAGGTTTTTCCTGGCTCGATGTTCCTGTCGCCTGAAACATGGGTGCTTTAAAAAAAAGACCTGCCGTAGCCGGTCCGGATATCAGAAATCCCGTGCAAGGCCCACCTCCCCTACGACCGCCTGCCAACTATCGGACGCAGGCGGCTGCTGTGGAGAGTGTCATGCGGCGGGTGTCCAGATTGGCGGGCATGCCCAGGGGAAGGGTCAGATTGTTTTGGCCGTGTCCTGCGGGGAATCCCGTAACCAGGGGGACATTCAGCCCTGACGCCATTTCCATGAGGAGACGGTCGATGGCGGACGTATCGCCGCAGTCTAAAAATTCCCCGCCGATCAGCCCGGCGATGCCCTTCAGTTGCCCGGCCAGTGACAGATGGGTCAGCATCCGGTCGATGCGGTACAGGGGCTCCCCCCTGTCCTCGATGAAGAGGATGGCGCCCTCGAGGGAGGGGAGAAAGGGGGTCCCCGCCAGGTGACAGATGAGGCTCAGGTTGCCCCCCAGCAAGGGGCCTTCGGCACTCCCCGTAAGGAGAGGATTTCCTTCCATGGGATCGAAAGAAAGCGGTTCTTCCGACGACAGGATCCGCAAAAGGCCCTCCAGACTGTCGCCGGAAACAGTGGAAAGCCCCTGCACCATGGGTCCGTGGAAGGTGACGAGTCCGCTCTTTTTGTAAACGGCCATCAGGAGGGCCGTGATATCGCTGTATCCCACGATGATCTTGGGGTGTTGCCGGATCAGGTCGAAGTCGATCCTGTCAAGGAGTCTGAGGCTCCCGTATCCGCCGCGGGCGCAGAAGACGGCCGCGATCTCACTGTCCAGAACCATGGCGTGGAGATCGGAAAGCCGGGCCTCGTCATGGCCTGCCAGGTAATCGTTCCGGTCATAGAGGTGCGCGGCCTCACGAACCCTGAAGCCCCTGGAGGCCAGCAGGTCGAGACCGGGCTTCAGGCCGGATGCATCCACCGGACCCGCCGGTGAAATGACGCCGATGAGGTCCCCCGGCCTCAGCCGGGGAGGGATGATGAGGGGAGGGCTCTGGGGTCTGGAAGGCGACATGGACGTATCAGGCCTTTAATGCCTTGTTGGTTAGAACCCTGTCAAAAAACCACCAAAACCTTTGTGTCTCCGTGTCTTTGTGTGAGACATTTTTGGTTGTCGCTATCCGCGTTAGAGGTTTCTATTGAAAAGGATGATAAGTCCCTGGAGGGTCAAGAACTCCTCCACATGATGGATGGTCTCCGAGACCTCGGCCACGAGCGGCGCCAGGCCCCCTGTGCCAATCACCATGGATGCCTCTCCGGATTCTTTCCAGATCCGGTTGACAATGCCGTCCACCAGACCGGCGTAACCAAAGATAATGCCCGCATTCATGCTGCTGACCGTATCCTTGGCAATGACCGTCTTCGGCCGCGTAAAGATCTCGACCCTTGGGAGCTTGGAGGCCTCCCGAAAAAGGGCCTCGCAGGATATGATGACCCCCGGAGCGATGGCCCCCCCGAGGTACGCCCCTTCTTTGGATATACAATCGAATGTGGTGGCCGTGCCGAAATCCACCACGACCAGGGAGGTGTGATATCTTTCGTAGGCGGCCACGGCATTGACGATCCGGTCCGCGCCCACTTCCCTGGGGTTGTCATATTTGATGGGCATCCCGGTCTTTATGCCGGGGCCCACGATCATGGGCTTTACCTGAAAGTAGCGGCGTGAGAACTCTTCCACCGTGTTGAGAAGGGGGGGGACCACGCACGAGACAATGGTGTGCCGGATGTCCTCAAAGCGGATTCCGTTCCACTGGAACAGGGTGCCCACAAGGATGCCCAATTCGTCGGCGGTCGTTTCCTTTTCGGTCCGGATCCGCCAGTGATGGAGTATCCGGTTCCCTTCCGTCACGCCCAAGACAATGTTCGTATTGCCGATATCCATGCAGAACAGCATGACGTTCAGTTCCTCCTCACTCCCCAACCGTTCCCCGCTGGATCGCGTCGATGATTCGAACCGTCTCCACGCCCTTTTTGACATGATGCACCCGCACGATGTGGGCGCCGTTCATGACGCCTGCGGCGACAGCGGCCATGGAGCCGGTGTCCCTCTCATGGGGCCCCCTGTCCAGGATATGACCGATGAAGGCCTTGTTGGACGGGCCCAGCAGTATGGGCCGTTCGAGGCACTGAAACCGGGAAAGCCCCCGGATGATCTGGAGATTGTGATCAAAGGTCTTCCCAAAACCGATGCCGGGGTCCACCATTGTCAGGTCCCTTTGAATGCCGGCAGCCTCGCATCGATCGACGGCCGCCCTCAAAAAATCTATGATTTCTTGAATCAGGTCTTCATACACAGGGTTTTTCTGCATGTCGCCGGGGGTTCCCTTCATGTGCATCAGGATGACGGGAACGCCTGCCCGGGCCGCGGTTGGGGCCATCTCCGGATCGAACCGGAGGGCGCTGATGTCATTGATGATAGACGCCCCGGACCTGATCGCCTCCCGGGCCACCTGGGCCTTACACGTGTCAATGCTCATGAGGGCGGTGATCTCTTTCCGAAGCCCTTCTATGACCGGGATGACGCGATCCATCTCTTCTGCGGCGGATATCGCCTCGGAATAAGGCCGGGTGGACTCGCCTCCGATGTCGATGATGTCGGCCCCGTCTTGATCCATCCGGATGCCGTGCGCAACGGCCTTGCCCGTTTCATAATAATGTCCCCCGTCTGAAAAGGAATCGGGGGTCACATTCAGGACCCCCATGACGTGGGTCCGTTTGTCCAGATCCAGAACGTGTCCGTTCCATTTAAGCAGAGCACCCATTCTATTCCTTCTCTTCTTCGGGCGCTTCCATTTCCGCTTCGTCCGTATCGGGGGCTTCAGGGGCCTCGACCTCTTTGGGCGGCGTTGCCCTTTTCTTTCGAACGGTCTTTTTCTTGGCGACGGACTCCTTATGGTCTGCCATAATCGCGTCCACATCGTCGCTCGTCAGACTCTCCTTCTCGAGGAGGGCATTGGCTATTCCGTGCATGGTGTCCAGGTTGTCCCGGATGAGCTGGCAGGTCTTTTCGTAGGCGTTCGTAACGATGATTCTGACCTCTTCATCGATCTTGCGGGCGGTTTCTTCGCCGTAATCCCTGTGCTGGGAGAGTTCTCTCCCTAAGAATATCTGCTCGTCCCGCTTTCCGAAGCTCAAAGGCCCCAGTTCCTTACTCATGCCGAAATCGCAGACCATCTTACGGGCAAGATCCGATGCCCTTTGAATGTCGTTTCCGGCTCCCGTCGTCTCTGTATTGAGAACGATTTCCTCGGCAGCCCTCCCCCCCATCAGTATGGCAATGTTGTTCAGGAGATATTCCTTGGGATAGGTATGCTTTTCATTAATGGGAAGCTGCTGGGTCAGACCCAGGGCGCGGCCTCTGGGTATAATCGTTACCTTGTGAATCGGATCGGCGCCGGGAAGGAGCTTGGCGGCCAGGGTATGCCCCGCCTCATGATAGGCGGTGATGCGCTTTTCTTCCTCGCTGATAATCATGCTCTTCCGTTCGGTGCCCATCAGGACCTTGTCTTTGGCATCTTCAAAGTCATCCATCTCCACCCGGTCCTTGGCCCGTCTCGCCGCCATCAGGGCTGCCTCGTTGACCATGTTTTCCAGGTCCGCGCCGGTAAAACCGGGCGTCCCCCTGGCGAGTACGGAGACGTCCACGTTATCGGCCACCAGCTTTTTCCTGAAATGCACTCTGAGGATCCCCTCGCGCCCCTTCAGGTCCGGCACCGGCACCACGATCTGTCGGTCAAAACGCCCGGGCCTCAGGAGGGCCGGGTCGAGGACATCGGGCCGGTTGGTGGCCGAGATAAGGATCACCCCCTCGTTGGACTCGAATCCGTCCATCTCTACCAGGAGTTGGTTGAGGGTCTGTTCACGTTCATCATGGCCGCCGCCTAAGCCGGCGCCGCGATGCCGGCCCACCGCGTCGATTTCATCGATGAAGATGATGCAGGGGGCGTTCTTCTTGCCTTGATTAAACAGGTCTCTGACCCGGGAGGCCCCGACCCCTACGAACATCTCGACGAAATCGGACCCGCTGATGCTGAAAAATGGAACCCCTGCCTCGCCGGCAATGGCCCTTGCCAGGAGCGTCTTCCCTGTTCCCGGCGATCCCACCAGGAGGACCCCCTTGGGGATTCTACCCCCGAGGCGGGTGAACTTCTTGGGATCGCTGAGGAACTCGACGATCTCCCCCAGCTCTTCCTTGGCCTCGTCAATCCCGGCCACGTCCTCGAAGGTCACCTTCTCCTGAGAATCGGTCATCAGCCTGGCGCGACTCTTCCCGAACGAGAGGGCCTTCCCTCCGCCGGCCTGCATCTGTCGCATAAAGAATATCCATACGCCGATCAGCAAGAGCATCGGGACCCACGAGAGGAATACCTGAAACCACGATGAATCCTCTTGAGGCCTTGCGGTGATCTTCACCCCTTTGCTCCTGAGCAGACTGATGAGTTCGGGATCTTTGGGGGCATAGGTCTTGAAAGGACCCTGCGAGGACATCCCCGAGATATTTTCCCCCTGGATCGTCACCTGATTGACGCTTCCGCTGTCCACCATCGTCAGAAAATCACTGTAGCTGATGCCTGTTCTGGCCCGGTCGGGCTGTTTGAATATTTGAAAAAGCATTACCATCATGAGGCTGATAACCAGCCAGAGCGCAAGATTTTTATAGAAAGGATTCAATTTAATACGACCTCCATGGAACGGGTTGGGTGATTGAGTGTTGACAATTGAGTCCCGACAATTCGATATTGAGTGCCTGAACGAAAATCACGCCTTGGCGTGATTCAGGCACCATTGCGAATTGAGGAATTGCGAATTTTGAATTGATGGAATACAGTCGAACTTAATGAAATTATTTTTCTATTCCACCCCTTTTGAATTTTCGGGTTTTCGTTCAGACACGATTTAAGGACATTCTTCGTCTTCACAATTGAAAGCCCAGCACCGTTCTTGACGAATTCTGATAATGGGACTTTGGACCAGACGACTCGCTCCGATTGAAACAAGGCTGAGTTTGACGTGAAAACATTAATATTATAGTTATAATTTTTTTAAATTCCATATAAATTTGAATATGCGGCCATATCATCTCCATCCCCAGGGGGAACAGGGTTCCGGGCGCCCTGACGGTTTATGGATCCAGAATCCAGGGGTCTGCGCGGGATGGGATGACGTAACGACCTGCACGATGGATGGAAGATTAGAAGGGGGCGAAGATGGAACCGTATGTATTCAGCGAAGAGGACCTCAAACAGATGGAGGACCACGGTCTCACGTTATCGGAGGTAAAGAGACAACTGGAACGCTTCAACATGCCCAGACCGTTTCTGAAGCTGGCAGGCCCTTGCACGGTTGGGGACGGCATCCGGACCTTTGACCGGGAAAGGAGGGAGGCCCTGGCCGCGCTCTACGAGAGGGAACGCCCCGGGCGCCGCTGCGTCAAGTTTGTGCCCGCATCAGGGGCCGCCTCACGGATGTTCAAGGTCCTTCTCCGCTACTTTCATCAGGATGGTGAAATCTTGAGGTCCTCGCTTGACCGGGAGGTCTCGGCAGGGAGTAGGGATGCCGGGCAATTCCTCGTTTTTGCAGATGGACTGAGAAGGTTTGCGTTTTATAGAGACCTTCAATCCGTTATGGACGATAACGGTCTCAGCCTGGATGCCCTGCTGGCGCAGGGTCGCTTCCGGGATATCCTCCGCTTTCTTCTCACCGGCGCCGGGCTCGATTACGCGGATCTGCCCAAGGGCCTGCTCAAATTTCATGAATATCCCGGCGGGAGCCGGACGGCATTTGAAGAGCACCTGGTCGAAGCCGCATCCTATGTGACGGACGGAGACGGGCGGTGTGCCCTCAACTTTACGGTCTCACCGGAGCACATGGACGGCTTTAAGGCCGCTCTTCGCAAGGCGAGGGGGGTGTATGAAGAGAAATTCCGCGTCTTGTATGACATGTCATTCTCGGTGCAGGACCCCTCCACAGACACGATCGCCGTGGCCCCGGACAATGCCCCCTTCCGCCAGGAGGACGGGAAGTTGTTGTTCCGGCCGGGGGGGCACGGCGCACTCCTCGAAAACCTCAACCATATGGACGGGGATATTATTTTTATTAAGAATATCGACAATGTTGTTCCGGACCATCTCAAAGCCGAGACCTTCATCTGGAAGAAGATAACGGCCGGGTATCTCATCGAGGTGGAGCGTCGGATCTTTGATTATATGGACAAGCTGGCCTCGCCGGATGTGGGACCCCGGCTTCTGGCCGAGGCGACGGATTTTCTTGAGAAGGAACTCCTGATCCCGATGCCGGGCGACCTGAGGCAGAGGCCTCCTATGGACAACAGGGCCTTTCTGATGGAAGAGCTCGATCGTCCGGTAAGGGTGTGCGGCATGGTAAGAAATGTGGGGGAGCCGGGCGGCGGGCCTTTCTGGGTGGAAGAGGCGTCCGGACGACGATCGCTTCAGATCGTCGAAACCACCCAGATCGATTTCGACTCCAGGGAACAGCAGGAGATATTTGACGCCTCCACCCATTTCAATCCGGTGGACCTGGTCTGCGGGGTCAGGGACTGGCGGAGCAAGCCGTTCGATCTGAGCCGGTTCGTCGATCCCAATGCGGTTTTTATCTCGCAGAAATCCAAGGGCGGAAAGGACCTCAAGGCCCTGGAACATCCGGGCCTCTGGAACGGGTCCATGTCCGGTTGGATTACGATATTCGTTGAGGTCCCGGGCATCACATTCAACCCGGTAAAGACGGTCAACGACCTGCTCCGGAAAGAGCACCAGCCCTCCGGATAGCCTCTGAGGCTTATGGATCGGCAGGTATGTCACCGCAAAGACGCAAAGGACGCAGAGGGAGGTATCCCTTTTTCCTTTCTGCTGAGAGGGCAGAAATGATGAACTTCGTGCGCTTTGCGCGGTGAAAATTGGGGTTGGGACAACGGGTGCCCCCATTTGTCGGGTTGGTATGTCGAAGGTTGAGGGGAGAAGATGAACGAAATGATGCAGGAGCATGAAAACAAGGGTATGGCCATGGTTTCCTCATGGTTCGTGCTTGTCGTGGCCATATTCATAACGAGCCTCATCACAGCGAACATCACGGCGGTGAAACTGATCGGGCTGTGGGGTCTGGTGTTGCCCGCCGGCGTTGTCATATTCCCGGTGAGTTATATCACCGGAGATGTCCTGACGGAGGTGTACGGATACGCCCGGGCGCGCAGGGTTATCTGGCTCGGCTTCTTCTGCAATCTTCTGGCCGTCGTTGTTATCTGGCTGGGTCAGATCATCCCGCCGGTCCCATTCTGGGACGGACAGGCGGCCTATGAGCGGATATTGGGCTATGCGCCAAGGCTCCTGTGCGCCTCTTTTCTGGCATACCTTGCGGGAGAATTCGTCAACGCCTTTGTTATGGCAAAGATGAAAATCGCCACAAAGGGACGCTGGCTGTGGACGCGCACCATAGGCTCCACACTGGTAGGTCAGGGAGTCGACTCACTGGTTTTCATTACCATTGCCTTTGCCGGGACCTTGCCCATCGGCGTCATGGGCCTTGGCATCATCACCCAATGGCTGGTTAAGTCCGCCTATGAGGCTGTGGCCACACCCGTTACATACAAGGTGGTGGGATTTCTAAAGCGGCAGGAAGGATTGGATGTCTACGATCACGATACCCGTTTCAACCCGCTGGCAATCCGGGAACAGCCGTAATCCTTACTTGTATTCGCCGTGCAACCATGATAATAGGGGCTATCCCTTCAGCGGCGTGAGTGCAAGGGAACTTTGAACCGGAAGAACTTGGCTTATGAATCTATTTGATGTGCTGATACTCGCCTGTATGGTTTTCTTGATCGTGCGGGGCATATTCCGGGGGTTTGTCAGGGAGGTGGGATCCCTTGCGGGCATCATCCTGGGGATCTTGGCCGCCTCTCTGTACCACCCGCAGATGACCGATTTTCTCAGTCAATTTCTCCCGGCTTGGAAGTACCTCCCCATCGTCGGGATTGTGCTGGTCATCGTTATTGTCCTTGTCTGCTGCAATGTGGCCGCCTGGCTGGTGCACAAGTTCCTCAAAAAGATCTTTCTGGGCTGGGCGGACAGGACGCTGGGGGCGGGACTGGCCATTCTGAAGGGGGTCGTCATTATCTATTTTGCGATTCTCCTGATTACCTTTTTTGTCCCCTCCAAGTCGCCCTTCATCGCCGACTCAAAACTGGCTCCTGCGATCATCCATTCCTACCAGTCCATGGTGGGTCTCCTCTCCCCGGAGACCTATGAAAATCTGAAGAAGACGTTTACCGGGCACAAGGAAAGGATCTCTAACGCCTTCTCCGAGCGGATAGATGATTCTGTCGAGAAATATGGCCGAAGATAGACTATCCGCTGCGATTCGATCCCTCGTGGATCTGGTGGCCCGGCTCAGGGGGCCCGGCGGATGCCCGTGGGATGCCAAGCAGACAGATGACACACTGAAGGTCTATCTGATCGAGGAGGCCTACGAGGTACTGGATGCGATTGAAGGGTCGTCTCCGCAGGAAGTCTGCTCGGAGTTGGGGGATCTCCTTTTCCAGATCCTGTTTCTGGCCCGTTTGGCGTTTGAGCGGAATGAGTTCGATTTTGCGGATGTGGTCGAGACCATCACCAAAAAGATGATTCACAGGCACCCCCATGTCTTTGGGAACGTACAGGTGGAAACCGCCGAGGATGTTGCGTCCAATTGGGCCAGGATCAAACAGGCGGAAAAGGGGGCGCCCGGAGACATCTCCGCTTCGCTTCAAAAGGTCCCGTCCGCTTCGCCGGCCCTTCTGAGGGCGCACCGGATGGGCGAGCGGGCCGCCAAGATAGGGTTCGACTGGGCGAATGCGGACGAGGTCTGGACAAAGGTCGAGGAAGAGATGAAAGAGGTGAGGTCCGCCATGGCGGACAAGGACCCGGCCGCCATGGCCTCAGAGTTGGGGGACCTCCTCTTCACCCTCACGAGTCTGGCTCGGCACTGGGGCGAAAATGCCGAAAATCTTATGAGAAACGCAAACGAGAAATTTTTGAGGCGGTTTGAGAAGATGGAGAGACGATTGACCGATTCGGGTATCCGGCTGGAAGACGCTACGACGGACCAGATGAATTCGGCATGGGAAGACATAAAAGAAGGCGAGGGGTAAGAGTGGGTTGTGCCCAGAGCGAAGCAGAAAAAGAGGACCTTTCGTCGAATCCTGAAATGGGTATGCATGTTCCTGTTTGTCTTCTTCGGTCTGAGCGTCTTGGAGGTGACGCTGTTGAGGTGGGCGAATCCGAGGTTTACCGCGATGACGGCCCGGCAATGGATCCGCCATTTGTCAGGAGACGCGGAAGAAGCGCCCCGAATGGACTGGCGGCCGCTCGAAGCCATATCGCCCCACATCCGGAGGGCGGTGCTGGCGGGCGAAGACCAGCGGTTTTTGTCCCACAGCGGGTTCGATTTTACCGAGATCAGCGAGGCCATGAAGGATATGGCCTCGAGTAGGGGTTTCAGAGGGGCCAGCACCATCAGCATGCAGACGGCAAGGACCGTGTTCCTATGGCCGGACAGGAGCCTGTTGAGGAAGGGACTGGAGGCCTACTACACGGTTCTCATTGAAACATTCTGGGGCAAGGACAGGATCCTGGAGATTTACCTGAACACCGTGGATTGGGGAAAGGGAATCATGGGGATTGAGGCCGCTTCCCAGCACTATTTTCATGTCTCGTCGGCGCACCTCTCCCGGGACCAGGCAGCGATCTTGGCGGCCATTCTTCCGAGCCCCCACCGATGGTCCCCGACCCGTCCGGGCACTCAGGCACTCAAGAGGCAAGAAAGGATCCTCAGGGATTTGAATAGGATGCCTCTCGTGACCCCTGGGAATGGATACTCGAACCGCTGATGAACGCCCATGAACGCCAAGCCGTATGTTTCTTTTCGCTTGCGTCTTTTTGCGTTTAATTGCGGTTGAAGCATTGAAAATGGATGAATTTTGCAGTAATCTTCCGGGGACAGATATGTGGGAATGTCCGAAGAAGAGGTTCCTTTGTCATGAAACGCCGGGGCAATAGGGTGTCCGACTTCATATTCCGAATCCAGGGGATCAGCCTGAAATGGAAGCTCCTGATCCCTTTCCTTCTTTTTTCCTTCATAGGGACGATGGTCCTCGCATATATCGGATTGAACTCCCAGCAGGAACTGATCCGCCAGGAAGAGCGGAAGGAGATCCATGATTTCTATCGCCTGTTCTTGACAAGGATCGGTCACAAGGGGGACCAGGCCCTTTCCATGGCGACGATTGTTGCAGAGGACCCCTGGATCCAGGAATTGCTGGCAGAAAGGGAAGTTGACGTCCTCTATGACTACGCCTTGCCCCTGTATGAACGATTGAAAAACGATTTCGGAATCCAGCAGTATCATTTTCATATCCCTCCCGGCAAGTCCTTCCTGCGCATGCATGCAAGGAGCCCGTCGGGCGAAATGATATCCTACAGAAAGGCGATCATGGATGTCATGAGGAGCGGGAGGGGCATTGCGACCTTTGAATGGGGGTTGACGGGCCTGGGGATTCGAGGGATTGTCCCCATATACCACAAGGACGCACTGGTTGGCAGCTTTGAAATCGGGTACCCTTTTGGAAGGCCTTTTTTAGAGGACCTCAAGAAGAACTGGGGCCCTGACATCACGGTGTTTGAAAAAAGGAGTGAGAGCAAATACCTCCTTGTCGCCACGACCATGGAGGAGGTCAAGCCCTGCTGCCCGGTGTTACATCTGACCGCACCGCTCGATAACGAACCCAATATCCTGATCGCCCCTGCCGACCATCCCGCCAGTACTATCCTGGTAGGCCCGGTGAGAGACTACTATGGGGAAGTGATGGCGGTCGTTGAAATGGAGGCGGACCGTACGGAAATCATTAGGCGGCTGGCCCGGACCCGAAATCTGATGATTGTCGTGGGAGCGGGAGGGATCCTCGTCTCTTTTGCACTGATCTGGGTCGTGGCCATCCTTTTTACCCGGCCCATCGAGGAGATCGTCAAACGGGCCAGGGAGATTGCCGAGGGAAAACGCGAGGCCCGTCTGAATCCCAGGCCGGACGATGAAATCGGACGGTTGACCCAATCGCTCAATACCATGCTCGATTCCCTCAAGGAGCGAAGGCGACAGATCCAGCAATACGCAAGAACCCTGGAAAGAAAGGTGGAGGAGAGGACCGCAGACCTGGTTTTCTCGGAAGAAAAGTATCGTACCCTGGTGGACAATCTCCCCCTTTGCGTATACCGGATACTGTATGACGGGACCACTGAGTTCGTGAATCCGTATTTCACGGATAAACTGGGCTACACCGCCGAAGAGGTGGTCAGCGACAAGGGGTTCTGGCAGAAACAGATCTGGGGGTGCGACAGGGAGGACGGGGAAAGGATCTGGCAGGAACTGAGGAAGGAAAAAAAGGGATTTCGGGTCGAGCGGATTGTGCAAGACAAGGAGGGGCGCAGTTACACGTTTATCGATCATGCCATTCCTGCAAGGGATGATAACGGGAACCTGAAGTGGCTGGACGGCATCATGATGGATATCACCATGCTCAAACGTCTTCAGGAAATCGCCCTGCGGACCGAGGAGATCAAGGTCTTGGGCGAGATATCGGCTCGGTTTGCCCACGAAATGAGGAATCCCCTGGTGACTGCCGGCGGGTTCGCCCGTCGGCTCCGGGACGACCTCCCCGAGCACGACAAGCACCGGGAGTTTGCGGATATCATCGTGGAAGAGGTGGCCAGACTGGAATATATCCTCAAGGTCATCCTTTCTTCCATCGAGCCGTTTACCCTCTCCGTGTCGGAAGTGGACCTGAATCATGTTCTTCAGTCTTCGGTTGAGGCATTGAAAGACAAAATGGTTGCGAGAGGGCTTCATCTCAAGGAGTCGGTATCGCCTTCCCTTGCAAAGATCCAGGGCGATGCCGGCATGCTTGAAAGGGCCTTCGAAAATGTCTTGAAGCATGCGGTCTTCTCCATGCACAAGGGCGATACGCTTTTTGTCTCCACACGAATGGACCACGACAATCTGTCGATAACCATTCGGTACAGGGCGGAAAGCCTGGCTGAAGAGGATCTGGAGCAGTTCTTTTTTCCCCGGTTTACCGGAAAGGAAGTGTCCGTTGTGCACGATCTGCCCCTTACCAAGATCATCATCCATCGACATGGCGGCAGGATCGATGTCTCCCGCAGGGGAGAAGACGTTGTATTGACGATCGAACTCCCTGTCGCTCTCCACGCTTTTTAAGGAAATCGGCAGAGGGTCGTATGAGGAGCAGTTGTTATGATCCGGTATGTGAGTCTGAACGCATTTATCGCACTGTGGTCAATCCTCATGTGCCTGTGGGGCCTGGCGATATCGCTGGTTGACAAGGACGGCAGGAAGGTCCATTTCCATTGCGCGGTGCCGTGGGCCAGGGTCATTTTGCGGGTGTGCGGGATCAGGGTGGATGTGAGGGGTCTCGAAAATGTGGATCCGAGTGTGCCGCGCATCTATATGACCAATCACCAGAGCTTCTTCGATATCTTCGCCCTCCTGGCGTGCCTGCCGGTGAATTTTAAATTCATCCTGAAGCAGGAACTGATGAAGATCCCCTTTCTGGGGCCTGCCATGAAAAAGGCCGGGTACATCGGGATCGAAAGGGATGATCCGAGAAAGGCGGTCTTGAGCATGAAGCAGGCGGCCGACAGGATCAAAAACGGGGCCCCGGTGTTGATCTTCCCGGAGGGGACCCGGAGCCCGGATGGAAGGCTGCAGGAATTTAAGAAGGGAGGATTCAACCTGGCCGTCAAGGCGGGGTGTGATATTGTCCCCATCGGCATCCGGGACAGTTTCCGTATTGCGCCTAAAGGGAGCCTCAGGATACGAAAAGGGACT
>JAWOIH010000013.1:0-8552 GCA_046484725.1 Candidatus Desulfacyla sp.
AACATAACATGCCTCGTCGTCGGCTTGGGCGTTCATTTTATACGTCGGAGCAAAGAGGGTTCCGGTTGTTGGTCCGCGATTTCATTTCCTGCGAAACAAAATCATCTACCTGTGACATCGTCCGTCACATCAGATACCGGATGGCGCCAGAACGCTACCCTTACGCGATGGAAAGTGATGATCCAATACCAGACAAAAGTGGAAAAGTCAAGCACATCAGAAAGATAACAGGTGATATGTTCCAGTTGACCTGCAAATTCAGGTGTGCTATTTTTCCATACAGGCTTCAATGACACCATGCAATTCAGCAGGAGAAATCGACATTGGCATTCATGACAATTCAGCGGTCTTTTGAAATACTTGAGTTGGAACAGGGGGCGACTCTGGATGATGCGCGGCAGGCCTACAAAGATATCGCAAATGTCTGGCATCCGGATCGTTTTTCTGCAAATCCCCGGCTGAAGCACAAGGCCGAGCAGAAGCTTAAGGAAGTCAACGTTGCCTACGAAACGCTAAAGTCTTTTTTTCAACAGGACGGGCTTTCAAATGGAGATCTGAAAGAAGCGGCAACCACTTCCTCCCGACAGACACATCATGGAAATTGCACGGAAGGACAGCCTGCCAAGGCAAGGAGTCGGACGGAAATTACTGCGGAGGCAGGAACCGTACTAATCCTCGACTTTTGTTCCTATATTTCCGCCAAACTGCATCACTTTGTGGAAAGAAATCGCCCTTGACAGGCCAGACAGGATGAGCAAAACGAGAATGATACAGGCAACTATTTGTTTTTTAGTTGAAATCCTCCAAAACCTGTAGTAATATATATATTTAGTTGACTGTCGTAACCGTTCACGCGTTCAATGGAGCACCTCTTCACTACTTCAGGTGTGAATCTGTGATTCGGGACCTGTGAACACCTAACCATTACCCTTGAATCTCGTAAGAAGGAGGCATGAAAATGAAAGCATTAAAGAGGGATCTGCAGTCCGTGATCAACAGCCTAAAGTTATTGACAGAAAAGGCCGAAAAAATGGCGAGGCAGTTAGATGCGGCGGAGAAGGTTCAGCCCACCCAAAAGCGGCCCGTCAAGGTTGCCAAGTCCGCGGCCAGAAAGAAGGCCCCTGCAACGGCTACCGAAACCGTGCTGGGCATCATCAACCGGCAGAAGAAGGGGATTGATACGGCTGCGCTGAAAAAGAAAACGAATTTTGATACAAAAACGATAAGAAACGTCATTTTCAGGCTTAAAAAGCAGGGGAAGATCAAATCCGGCACTCGAGGCGTCTATATGGCGTCATGACCCGTGGCGCGTGGTTATGACCCTCATTCGGAGCACTTCCGGGCACCCCTTGGCCGGCAAGGAGATGCGTCTGATAGAGAGAAGCGTTTCCGAATGCCTCTATCCGATTGCCCTTCGGCAGTGCTGGAAACCCATCGCCACAAGAGACTAAACTGCCGGTTCGAACCCTTGAACCCGCTCCATATGTGCGTCGCCTTCCCGCTGTATAGGCTGACTCTGATCATAACAAAAAGTTCAGGGGCAGACAATGGGCGGTCAGCCGGAACCCAGAGACCGAAACAGGTTTCACCCGAGGGGCTGGAGTAAGGCCCGTTCAGGGTCAGACGAAGTATATCCCGATCAGGTAGGGAGGAAAGACATGCAACAAAAAATGAAAAAAGGGTTGGCCGGCTTTTTGATTTCAGCCCTGATCTTTTTCCATTTTGCCGCAGTGGCCCCAGCAAAGGAACACTTCGAAGACCTGGATGAGAAAGCCGGTTTCATGGCGGGAGATTTCTTTGTCGTGCGTCCATTAGGAATCGCCGCGACCGCCGTGGGTGCTGTGATCTACGTCATCTCTCTTCCCTTTTCCCTTGCAGGCGGAAACGAAGAGGAAGCACGACAGAAACTTGTCGTTGACCCTGCGACATATACCTTCACAAGGCCGTTGGGAGAGCCCTGAAAAAAATGTTTCAAAGACTTCCCATGGGCGCCGTTCAGACACGCATGGGCCGTCGGTTACTCGACGGCCCTGAGGCGTCGCCCTAATGTCTGGAGCAGTTCAATGGCAATAGCCGGGTATCTTCTGATCTCTTCCCGGATGTTCCACTGATCGAGGGACAGCACCTGGGTGGGGTCGTTTGCCACCACGCTTGCCGTGCGGACATAATCATCGATTAAGGCCATCTCACCAAAGTAGTTGTCAGACCTGAGAACCCTCAGGGTCTTTTCGGACGGCCCCCCCAGGTCCTTTACAACGGAGACCTCCCCTGAAATGATAATAAACAGGCGGCCGTCACGCTCACCCTCCCTGACAATGAGGTCTCCCTTTTCATACGAATGATGTTTCGCCAGTTTTGCGATGCGCTTCAAATCGCGTCTTTTCATGAGCGAAAATAGGGCAACTCTTGACAGAATCTCTGCTTCATCCATGGTTACGCCCCTCTGTTGAAACCTGCACTTATAAAAACGGATCGATTCCCGGTTCAAAGTTATCGCCTGATGATAATCTCACCTTTTATCGTGCCTCCCGATGACGGACTCAGCTGAGCCATCTTCACCCACCAGGTGAAACAGCAAATATGGCGGCATCACCTATTTTTTTATTAATGATAATCCGTTAGGATAATCAGAAAACTTGTATTGACCCTAAACCTTGAACGCCTAACCGCTTAACCTGGGTAAAAGATAGTCCGGATTTACGTTCTGCAATGCGTGGAAGATATTTCCCTTGATTTTTCTGTTCGACCGGTAAAGAGCTTGAAGCATTTGCTTGATCTCCTCCCTTTTTGATGAACCTGCACTCGGGCAACCCAGTTCGATCCGCTCCCATCCCATTGCCTTTCCATACCGTTGGATAAGACCTTCATCAATCAGATAAAGCGGTCGGATCGCCGTAATCTCTCCTTTAAAAAACTCCTGGACGGGGAGCATGGTACTGATGGATGCCCCGTAAAACACGTTCAGAAAAAAGGTCTCGATGATGTCATCCTTGTGATGGCCGAAGGCGATCCGGTTGCAGCCCATCTCTTTAGCCAGATCGAAAAGTATTTTTCTTCTCATTCGGGAGCACAGAAAGCATGGGTTCTCCCGGTTATCCGGGCTGTGGGCCTGAGGGCCGATGCGTGTCTTGATCACCCTGTAATCAAAACCGTGGGTTGAAAAAAAGGAGGCCATCCGAGCAGCCGAATCGGTCCCGAAACCCGGATCCACATGGACCGCAGTGATCCTGTATCGGATGGGAAGCCGCTTCATTCTTTCCCGCAAAAGCCACAAAAGGGAGAGGCTGTCCTTTCCCCCTGATACCGCAACCAGCAGATGATCGCCCCCATGGATCATCTGGTGGTTGTAAATGGCCTTTCCCATCAGGCGCTTTATCTCTTTCGGGACAAAGCCCACGTTCTGCCCGCTCCTGGCGCATACGCCGCCAACACAGACGACGAATTATGAGGTCCCATCCGGACCACACAGTTGCTGAGAGAGAAAAACCGGTGCCGAGCCTCTATGCCGGACCAATTTTACGAGCTTACCGCCTGGCATCCCGCTCTCCAAATAGTCTTGTACCGATTCTCAACATATTGGCGCCTTCTTCAAGGGCCACCCCGTAGGAGTTGGACATCCCCATGGACAGGTGCTTCATCTCCACACCGGGTATGCCGGCCTTCTTAATGGTCTCAAAAATGGTCCGCGTCTTCCTAAAATAGGGCCGGGCATCCTCCGGATCGCCGCTGAAGGGTCCCATGGTCATCAGTCCCATGATCCTCACGTTTTTCAGATTTGCTATTTCCCGGATGACGGACATGACGTCCCGGGGCATCACCCCCGCCTTCTGTAGTTCCTCACCGCTATTGATCTCAATGAGAATGGGCATGGATGTGTTTATGGTTTGACAGGCCTTGTCGATGGCGTTGGCAAGCTTGAAGGAATCTACCGTCTCTATCATGTCGAATATGCCGACGGCCTTTTTGGCCTTGTTGGACTGAAGATGACCGATCATGTGCCATTTTGCCTGATGGCCGATGGTCGGGAATGCGGCCTCCGCCTCCTGAACATAATTATGCCCGATAATCGTAATCCCTGCCTGGATCGCCTCCAGGACCTCTTCCGGGGTGCGTGTCTTGGCAGCCGCCACAAGCTGCACCCCCTGAGGGAGCGATTCCAAAATTCTTCTGACATTCTCTTTGATCATGGCCTCTCTCCTCCGGTACAAAAATCGACCCACGCGCTCCCCATGGTGAACGAATATTCAGAATAGGCAAAGCCTAACCGAACCAGTCACAAAACTCGGAAATCGCCTCATCGTTGCCTCGTCCGGTTTGTTTGCCGGGTCTGTCCCTGGCAACCGGGACTTCTTGCCTGTTGAAGACGGCATTCATACGCGAAAGCCGTTCTTCATTAAGCGAAATCTCTTTTTTTGGCCGTTGGCAACGCCCTGAAAAGATTGATACTCCATTTCGTGGGGAGAGTAAAGCATCATTCCTGCCCCACAGATTGAGTTTTCCGGGATAATGGAGTATATCTATGTATACCCGTTGACGGGCCCGACGTTCCAGACAACTTCAACCTTCCATTGGGTTTCCAGTCCTGCGAGACCGCGGGCCCAGGTGTGAGGTGCCAAAACCAGGGATCGGCAGCGCGGTTGCATCTGAAACCTGAATTCCGCTGCAGCGGGAAACCCCGTAGACGGTTTATGGTATATTAGGGAAACATGAATCTATTGTCATTATGGGGGACGATATGACGACGTATGAGACCGAAGGACATTTTGCGAAAAAGCATCGGGCCGGCGACAAGGGGAATCCGGAGATCGAAGCGCTCCTGAAACAGGAGATCTCCAACGGGGAACTTCCGTGCGCTGTTGCATTCAAGATGGCGTCGGATCTGGATGTCCAGCCGGAAGAGGTGGGACATGTTGCAGATCTTCTCGAACTGCGTCTTACAAAGTGTCAGTTGGGGCTTTTCGGGTACCAACCGGTAAAGCGGATCGTCAAGCCGGCAGAAAACATATCAAGGGATCTTGAAAAAGCGATCAAAGAAAGGCTGGAAAATGGTAGGCTGCCGTGCGTGAGCGCATGGAACATAGCAAAGGCCCTGGGCCTTCGGAAGATGGAGGTCTCATCGGCGTGCGAGACCCTGGGCATTAAGGTCTGTTCGTGCCAGATAGGGGCCTTTTGATGGACCGGTAAAACGTGATCGGCATAAAAAAAGCCACTTTCTTCATGACCCGTTGTATTAAAAAGGTCTTGAGAAAGTGGCAATGGTATTGATGAGGGTTAACAGCTACATGAACCTCCGCATGATCCCCCCATTGGCATACTCGAAGAGATATTAAAACCGGACCCCATAGGGGAATTGACATAATCAACCCGTATCGGTTTGATATTCTCGTATAGCATTTTCTCTACAACATAGGTGAGACCCTTGTCATCAAAAACCTCGTCATTTTCACGTGACTCATCCAGAGCCATGCCCAGAGAGGGCCCCGATCAACCACCCTGGGAGAGCATGATCCGAATGGCCGGGATCTCTTCCCTGTCCTTCAGGAAATCCTTTATCATTTCACTTGCCTTTTCAGTAACCTCAAACATAGTGACCGTATCCTCCTTGTTGGGATGCTTATTGTTTATACACGATTAGATAATAGACACGATATCCCTTTTGTCAACTTGAGAGACACGCGGGGGAAAAAGGTTACACAGATTTCAGAATGGCTCCTCCGAAAGCCTTTGCCTCAGCCAGATGCACACCTTTTCCAGTTCCCCCTTGAGTTCCGCCATAGCCTTGCCCCTGTGGCTGACGCGGTTTTTTTCTGCCTGGGTCATCCGGGCAAAGGTCTTTTTCAAGGGAGGATAGTAAAAAAGGGGATCATACCCGAACCCCTCATCGCCGCTCAACCCTTCAGATACAAGCCCGCTACAGATTCCCTCATATACGAGGGCCGGGCCCCGTGGCACGGCAATGGCGAGGATACAGGTGAAGGCGGCTTCCCTCTCCGTTATGCCCTTCATCCTCTCTAACAGTCTGAGATTATTCTCTCTGTCGGTAGCGCCCTCCCCTGCATAGCGTGCGGAAAAGACTCCGGGCTCACCGCCCAGGGCCTTTACCGTCAGCCCGGAGTCATCGGCAATGGCAGGCAGTCCGAGGACCCTTGCTGTAAAACGCGCCTTTATCACGGCGTTATCCTCAAAGGTCCCACCATCTTCCACGACCGGCGGGATAGGTCCGAAATCATCAAGGCTCCTCAACTCGATAGCAGTGCCGCCGAACAGCTCTTTAAACTCGGCCATCTTGCCCCTGTTCCGGGTCGCCAGGACCAGCGGCCGATCCAGTTTAAGTGTTTCGCCCAAGGCATTCATAAATCCCTGATCCCTATACATCGCCCGCGTGTATCAGCCCTGATGTCGGATGAATCCAGACACACGAATTGATGCAATACCGGCGTCTCAGTTGGCGACCGTCACATCCACGACGCTCTGACGCGCGATGATATGCTCGGTCTCATGTTCCAATATGGAGACGTGCATGAGTCCCAGGATCTCATAAGACCCGTTTTCCAACCCTGAGGTATCCCATCTGACAGGGAAGTTTTCTTCCATGTCTTGAGACTCACCGATCTTGATCCAGCTTCCGGCCCCTTTCTTTCGGAAGTACCAGGGGTTTGCGATTTTGACCACGGCCCCCGAGATGCCCAGTTCCTCCAGCTCTCTGTGGAGGAGGTCTTCATCCAGGCTCTCCCGCAATCGGACCACCCCGGAAAAACTTGTCAGGCTCTCCGAGGGAACAATAAAATGGGGTCCCCAATCAAATGCCATAACGGCCTCCTTTCATGCATGAGGGTTCATAAAGAGCGTTTCGTGATCCAGAACCTTCCCATATCCTATCGATATTTCTGCAATTAAGGTGCCAAAACAGAAATCGGTATGCGTTTCATCTCCAGACACACGCCATGGTTGACCGGCCCACAGAAAACAAAAAGGTCAGAAAGGCCCTGAATCGCCGATTTGGGGACCCGACCGCGTTCATTATCCCGAACCCATTGGCAGTCTGTGATCTCTGATGATGCATATCACATTGCCTGAGGCCAAAAAAAAGATCCTGAAAAATCTACATTAATGAAGAGTTGCGCGCCCATAACTTACATTTTGGTATTATCTGTCCCCTGCAAGAACGGACTTGATGTCCACAACCGGGGTCTTGTCTATCACCTCCAGGGGCTGCACCTGAACCCTGCAGGGTGGCTCCATGGAGATCACGCGGGTTCTGTGAAGACCGATCGGATTGGGCCTGTGCGGAGACCGGGTGGCAAAGACGCCTCGCATCGGGCTTTCCGGGTTGCCCCTCGGATGAACCTTGAGTATGGATCGATCAGCCAGGTGCAGCCAGGCCAGCACCAGGATCTCGGAGTCCACTTCGATCCCCTCCAGGGCCTCTGAATAGGCTGGATCGATCTCGATCCAGGCCCTGGCGGCGCCCTCCCTCTCCTGGTGCCGGCAGTCATGAATATTTTTCAGTTGGGACCGGATAATCCCGATCTGCCTGAGTTGGAAAGCGTCATGTTTCATGGGTTGACGATCTTGAGGCTGCTTACTTGTCAAGGTGGGCGCCAATGACCGCTATGAGACTCTGGATGTCTGATTCCGTTAATTTGCCATATTTTGTAAAGATCAGCCTTCCCATTTTGTCAAAGGCCAGCACATCGCTGTTGTCATCGGCGATGCCCCAGGCCTTCACAAGGACCTTATCATAGTCACGGACATATATGGTGGTAGGATAGCGTTTCTGTTTTTCTTCCAGGGCAGATGATATCAGAATGTTGGGAAGCCATGTGGCATCCATGTTGATGATGCCGTAGCTTTGGAATTTATCGACAGGGAACTTTTGTTTTTGCAGGGCCTCGCTGGCATCGTTATTGAGGTCTTTCTCATCAGGGTCCACATAAAATATCACATGGACCTTCCCTTGCAGTTCACTGCTGCTCCACGGGGTCCCGTCCAATCTTCCGCCAAGGTCGCCCTTCAGGTCGACCCGCACAGGGACCTGGCCCATCTCCAATCCGGCCCAGGCAGGCTGGGTCATTAAACAGACAACAGACAGGATCATCAATACATACGGCTTCATCGGATATGTCATTGTCGGGCTCCATGATTTGTGGTCTACGGCGTCTCGGGTTGAGGTGCCTCTTCCGCCAGGATAGACGATGGGGGATCGGGTGTCAATGACATATCGCAGCGGCCGACAATTCTCTTTTTGGCCTCCGCGCGGTTGGTAACGGGGCCGTGAGCGCCTGGAGTCGCCTCACGGCGACACTCCGAACGGGAGATGCGGAACCTCTTATTGAGACGACATGATCGAAACCATTTTTTCTTTGAAATTAATTTTGTTTTTCGCTATGTTGGCAGCCGCGGGAGGTTTCCCCTCTGCTATGATGATTTGTTGGGCGGAGTGACAGACCCCCGGGTGTGGACGCGTTGGCGGGCCCGATCACTGTCAACACGAGCCAGACCGTCCGCCTCCAACTGCTCGCGAGCGACCAAATCAACGATGCCTCGACCAT
>JAWOIH010000041.1:0-3897 GCA_046484725.1 Candidatus Desulfacyla sp.
TTAAGGCCTCCTAAACCAGAAAGAAAAAAAGAGGGATGGGCATCGGGCTTTCCATTTGTCATGCCATTATTCTCGATCACCATGGCGTCATTGAAGCTGAAAACAACCCGGAAGGAAGGGCCGTTTTTACAGTTGCGTTGCCGATAGAACAGACGGCGTAAGCCTATCCTGGACGCACACTCAACACACGCCATTTTATTGGTGGACGATGATCCCCTCATCGTCGCGGCGGTCGGCAGTGATCTTGAGGAAAAGGGGTATGGCGTGACCACGGCCGACAGCGGCGAGAAGGCCATCGAATGCCTGAACAGGTCCTCCTTTGATCTGGTGATCACCGATTTGATCATGACGCCCGTCAACGGAATCGCTGTCCTGAGGAAGGCAAAAGAGATCAACCCCGACACAGCGGTCATCATCCTTACGGGATTCGGCGATATGACCTCCGCGATTGATGCCTTGCGCTTTGATGCCGATGATTTTCTGCTGAAGCCCTGCGAACCTGAAGAGATGTTTTTCAGGGTCTCTCGCTGTTTGGAGAAACTGGAACTCAAACGGAAGATCAAGGTTTATGAAAACATATTGCCCGTTTGCTGCGTGTGCAAGAAAATAAGAGACGACAGCGGCCGGGAACCCGGCACAGGGGAGTGGATGTGCATAGAGGACTATATGCTCTACAAAGCAAGGGTGGCCGTTACATCCACCTATTGTCCCGGGTGCCTGAAAAAGGCAACAGAGGAGATCGACCAACAGATCAAATGCCCTGGGCCGTGAATTTCAGTGAGGTAGCCGAGCTCCATTAAAGATGTCGATAGAATCCAGAAGGCGCCAGGAACCGGAAAAGCCCTGCTGAAAGCGATAGCGACTATCAAAGAGGCAGGTTTGCTCGGCGAGATGGGTGTCAAGAAAATAGACGGTTATCGGGAGTACTATCGTATCGGAAGTCGAGAATACAGACTGTAGGAATATATTTGTGTCTTCTGTAATGAAAGTCCCTGTTTCAGCCTCCGGCCTTTGCACATCCGCTTTCCTCTGTGTCGGTCTTCTGATGCTTGCCTCAGGCTGCAGCCCCATCGAGATCAGAGCGGACTACCTGCAGACAGGGTTTGATTATTACAACCTTGGCTATACCGCCCTCCCTGAAAGCTCGCCCTTGAATAAGACCATGGCGATAAAAAACCTCCGGATTAACATCGTGGGCCGGGAGGATCAATATCAGCCCGGGAGAATCACCTACGATAACGACTCCCCGGGCCAGGCCATGGAACCCATACATGAGATTTGGGTGGTCGGCAAGAAACTCAAAGGAAAGATTATCCTCAACCAGGTGCTTCTGGGAAACGAGCTGAAGCACCTGATGCATTTGATCGATTCTGAAGTGGCCTGTCCCTCCAATATGGAGGCCTTTGAGGCATGCGTGGCCACTCATCCACCGGAGCGATGCAAACAACTCCCATAATTTATAAGGCAGTCGGATTCCCCCTCTTTCTGGGCGTTTGTCTTTTGGTCTGTGCCTGTGCCGGGGACCCCATATCAACGGAATACCGGAAGATCGGTGACGAATACCATGAAAAATGGTTCCAGGCCCTGCCGGAGACCCCTGATCTGCATACTGTGGTCGAGATAAAGGAATTGACCCTCCACATGGTTTCCGACCGGAAAGATTTTGACTGGGAAAAGGCCAGGGACAAAAAATATGGGATTGCCGCATATGCCAATACCAAGAATCAGATCAGCATCCTTGGAAAGAAAATCGGAGGGACGATCATCGTGAACCAGATGGTCCTGGGGCACGAGTTCAAACACATCTTGAATTTTGCCAATCCCGACATCGTGGACCCCCATGACAGGGCTACCATGGAATTCTGTATAGGAAAAGAACTGGAGAGCCTCTGCAAATAGACCGGACCTGTCTCGCCTGTTCACGATCGGATTGTGCCTTCGAGGTTCGTGAGGAGTCGGCATGACCTGCTGCCCCGTTAAACTTCTCCTGGTCTCTTGTTTAACCGGGGTGAAACCTGCTTGGTTTTTGCCTGCTCCATCTATCCTGTTGTTTCATCGAGGTTTCTCTGGGCCGTATTTCATTGGGGCGGTTCAATATGCGCACAAAAGACAACGAACCAAGAAACCGAACAGCGTGCCCATGTCTCATTTTTTAGGTGCAAGGTTCATTTATAGTGAGAAACTCATCGAACAAGCGACAAAAAGCCGCCAGAGGCTTAACGGGGAGGTGTGCCCGAAAAATTGTCAAGTTTTATCCGATTGAATTTACAGCACTTTTTGGGGGACAACTTTTTCTTGACAGAAACAATATAGGATGTCCCCCAGAGTTGAGATTGCACGGCGCGGCGGCCGGCCCGGCCCGTCGGCTGGATGTGCCACTGCGGGGAACGCCTCACCGAGGATCTCGACTGCCTCGCCTGCGGCAAAACCTACACAAAAGCCCAAGAAGGGCTAAAAGAGACAAATGAATAATTTCACAGAAGGCAACAAACTTTCTTCCCTTCGTTTCCTTCTGTAAAAAATAAAGGAATGAAAATCGCAACTGTTATAGGGGCCAGACCCCAGTTCATCAAGGCCGCACCCCTGTCCCGCGCCATTGCCGAGCACAACCGCACCAACCCAGGGGCCGCCATCAATGAAATCCTCGTCCACACCGGACAGCATTACGATGACGCGATGTCGGCGGTGTTTTTCAGGGAACTGGAGATCCCTGAGCCGGTTTATCACCTCAGCATCGGTTCCGGTCTTCACGGCGAGCAGACCGGCCGTATGCTGGCGGAAATTGAAAAAGTCCTTCTGGATGAAAAGCCCGACTGGGTGCTTGTTTATGGCGATACCAACTCTACCCTGGCCGGGGCCCTTGTGGCCGCAAAGCTGCACATCCCCATTGCCCATGTGGAAGCAGGCCTCCGGAGTTTCAATCGGCGAATGCCCGAAGAGATCAACCGGGTGGTTGCCGACCATCTGTCTCGCCTGCTCCTCTGCCCAAGCGAGACCGCCCGAGCAAACCTTCAAGCGGAGGGGATCACCCAGGGCGTTGAGTTGGTGGGCGATGTCATGGCCGATGCTGTGCTGTTTGCCAAAGAGAAGACGAGTCAATCCTCTATTCTCAAGGATCTGGAACTTGACCCAAAAAGGTATCTTCTTGCCACAGTCCATCGCGCGGAAAATACCGATGACGCCAATCGCCTGACGAACATCCTCTCGGCCTTCTCCCAGATAGACGAGACCATCATCTTCCCTGTGCATCCCCGAACGCGAAAGTGCCTGGAATCGGCCTGTTACCAGCCGCCTTCCAATCTAAAACTCCTGGAACCCGTCGGCTATTTCGAGATGATCGCCCTCGAACAATCAGCGTGCATGATCCTGACCGACTCGGGCGGCATGCAAAAGGAGGCCTACTGGCTGGAGGTTCCGTGCATTACCGTGCGGGATGAGACCGAGTGGGTGGAGACCGTGGAGACGGGCTGGAATGTGATGACAGGGGCAGATTCCCAAAAGATCCTTCGTGCGGTTCGCACGTTCAAGCCGCCTGTGGATCATCCTCCCCTTTACGGCGACGGGGGCACTGCACACCGGATCGTCCGAACAATGACAACAGCCAGAGTGGGTTAGATGGGATGAAAACTCACAATTCAGAAATCAAGATTTGACGCTATGCTAAATAGAGAATGATCGAAACGCATAAAATCATAACGTCCCCATTATTCCGCACGTAAATCCTGTCAAAAACCCCATAATTGAACCCGGAAAACATCCGACAACTGGATTTCTTATCGCGATCCGTCACTTAAGGGAAGCAACTTACTTTTTTTACCAGCGTCCCGCAGACACACCAGATTTTTCCCCAATGGAAGAAGAGGATGAAACGATATGACTGAAATAGTGAAGTTTGAG
>JAWOIH010000108.1:0-11175 GCA_046484725.1 Candidatus Desulfacyla sp.
TCGGGGTTTCTTCACTCAGCCGGAGGACCCTCTCATCCTGATCCTTGTACAGCAACAGGTCCAGTCCCTCATGGGGCCGGTTCCGAGGGCCTCTGTCTCCCCACCATTTGTCCGCAGACTGAAACAACATGCCGGGACAGAAGAGCCATTCCCTTACTCCGGGCAGATTCAGCCCATACAACTTTCCGAAACCACCCCGCCCCCCTGGTTTCCGGCTCACCTCGCCCGCCTCTGATTGTTCATGCGAAGCCGGTTGGCCTCCATCCGGGCGATTTCGACCATCACCCTGTAGCCCAAACTCGGATCGGCATCCATCACTTGTTGAAAGCGCCTGTGTTCCATCAAGATAACTCTTGATTTGCCCACAAGCACCACATCCGCAGAGGCAGGGACATTCTCAAGAAACTCGATTTCTCCCACCAATGAATTGGGCGGGAGGACCCGGATGATCTCGCCGTCGATCCTGATCCGGACCTCGCTGTCGAGAGCAATGGCCATCTTTCCTGCCCGCTTTCCCTGTTCAATGATCCGGTCTCCCTCCTCCCGCTCCGCCACCTCGGCAACCTTTGCGACGTTCCGCAACTGGCCTTCATCAAGCCTTTGAAAAACCGCGACCTGCCGCAACGCGGACACCAGGTCCTCGGAGGAATTCGGACCTTCGGCGCCTAAACAGGGAGCCGCGATTCCAAGACACCCGATCCAGATGCAAAGGAAAACCCAAACAAAACCCATTCGTTTCACATACATCGTCCATCTCCCTGCTCTGGAATCGAGCATCCTTTCTCATCCTCGGCAATTAAAAAATCGATAATCTTCCGCTTGTCCGATTCGGGCTCAAACAATTCCCTCAAGGCGTAGTAGGCCTCGTAACCATCCGGGCTTGTGGCATAATAAAAGTCCTCGGCCAATTTTGAGAACGTGTCAAGGTTTTGTTGCTGAATACATGCCTGAGTGTAATGGGTGATAAGAAGGCTGAGGACATTTTCAAATTCATTGAAAAACGCCAGGTCGGAAAGAAGATCGAGCCTGCCCGGATAATTGTCAAGCCCGTACAGGATAAGGGCCTTCAGATTTTGATTTGCCTTTTTAAAATACCTCCTGATCAGTGGATAGTTGGGATCGTCCGAGGCCTTTTCCTCGGTAAAAGATTCAAAAATTGCCTCCGACAATCCCCTTTTGTTCTCAAAAAACGCCGTCAGATCCCTTTGACGCCGATTTTTTGGCTTTGCATCTCTTTCTTCTATCTCTTCAGCATCCATACCGTCGTCTTCAACGTACTCGAAGCCCAATTCCTCCAGCTTCGAGACATAGTCGTCCGGGTAGGTGCGGAAGATTTCGTCCACCTTGTCACGAATCATTTCATCTTTGAGTTTTTCGTAATTATCCAGGACAGAATCCCTTGCCTTTTTCCCCATTCGTTGAATCCCCCTCAGTCATTAGGGTCACCTCCGACGCAACCCCTTGATTAACCGCCTCCGCTGAAAAACCGGGTCCTCCCAAAAACGGCTCAATCCTCGCCCCTAAACCGCAAAACTGCGGGACGGATGGGATGGTTCGAGCAGGTGTTCCATGGTTTCCGCCCCGCAGAACCGCTCCAGCATTCGGGCGACGCGATCCCGCGTCTCGATGGCCGCTTTCCCGCTCTCGTCGCCGAGGGCGTCAATATTCATAACGATGCAGGTTGTTGTTTCGTTGATCAACGTGGTGTGTCCGTTTCGCCAATTCCATCGGCGGCACATGACCTCGCCCGATTCCGCCACCACATAGATGATCTCTCCAGGCTCGGGGCGTTCCCTGATATCCGGCTGCCCGAGGGGCGTGAAGATCTCGCTCCCGTCGGCATACCGCAACTCGAGGCATTCTCCCGCCCTGTCCACGTCATCTCCACCCACAGGCATCTTGCTGACGATCGAGTTATAATTCATGACAGCGACGACCTTGTTGATGAATGGAATCTGCGCCCCGGATTTCTGGACCCGCTTGAGGAGGGCGCAGTGGGCAGGCGGAAACTTGTTGGGATTCGAATTGAATAGCCGGTGCGCCTCGCTCCATGCCACTGCGCGCGGGTCCCCCTTCAGGTCCATCGGATGTTCCGCCGCTTCAGTGACGGCCTGTTGCAGCATGGCTTCAAGTTCTTCGGAGTGCCCCTGATTATCAATGCCTTTTGCGATCACGATCCCCCTGCGAAAGGATGGGTAGTGATCGAAGACCCTTTCATGAATACGGACTTCAACCATCGCGGTTTCTCTCCTTTTTGCTGGCAGGCGCCTTGCCCGGTTCTTTCCCTCCGAAGAGGCAGCCGGGTGTATCCATGGATACGCTCATTCCATGGCTTAATAAGAAATGACGGCCATTACCCGAAGCGATCCGCATCAGGTAAACGCCAGATCGTGATCCGAGGCCGTACTTCCCGGCCCAGGCCTACTCCCACCCGACAAGTTCATAGCCTTTTTCCTGCAGACATTTGTTGACAAAATTTTTATAAGTGGCACTGGGTTCGGCGGCCCTGAAGAGCTCGAACAAAAGACCGACGGCTGCCCCGCTGGCAGCACCCGTAGCGATCCCCCCCGCAACATTGCCTGAGATGGCCCCGCCGACCGCACCGGCCACGGCGCCGCCCCCTGCGCCGATGGCAGTACCCTTGGCGATTTCCTTCCCCTGCGTTGCGTTAACCTCGTATGCTTCCGCCAGTTCCATACAGTCTCGGATGTCGGCATCGGCCTGTTGCCTGCCCACATCGGTCAAGTGTTTGTTGGGATAAAGCGCCGGCCTCATGGTGCATCCCAAGGCAAGACTGCAAAGGATACATGCGATCGAAGCCGGTTTCATTAAAAACGTGAATCGCAATACATGTAACCGCATCCCTCTTTCTCCCCCCTCCCCTCACCCCCCCTGTGACCACTTACAGGACTCTTTACATGGGAATCAATTTTGGATCGCAACGTAACCAAACCGGCGCAAAATGCCGCGAATCCCTATCATTCTAAAATACACCGCTCAGACATACGCCGGTTGTGTACCGGAATTTACCACAGATTGGGTCTGACCGCAACATGAACGGACTGCTTTCAACAATTCTCATTATGACGGAGACTTGGTGTCAAAGTTCTGTGTGAGTGGCATCTTGCCACGATTTTTCGCGGCTCGGAAGCCGCTCCCACATGACAATTTTCCTAAAATGAGAATTGCTCATGGTGCATCAAACTGCTTGACAGACAGGGCGATAACGGCCAATGTAGTGCCTTTGTTGAGAGGAATGACATGGTGACAGGCAGGACATCCATAGATGACAAGAATTTTTTACGGCTGGTGGATTGTTCTGGCCACAAGCCTGATTCATATATGGGGGGCAGGGACCTTCTATTACGGCTTTACGGCCTTCTTCAATCCGATTGTCGATGAGTTGGGCTGGAGTTATGCAGCCACCTCCTTTGCGGCCTCCCTCAGGAGCATAGAGGGCGGCATCGCCTCCCCCCTCGTGGGTTTTGCAACGGACAGGTACGGCGCCAGGCGTCTTCTCGTGCTGGGAAGCATCCTGGGAGGGCTCGGGTTCATCCTCCTGTCCCGGATTCAGACCCTCTGGTCCTTTTATCTCATTTTCATATTCCTCTCCGTGGGATCGAGTCTCCTCTTCCCTGTCCCCGGGTGGACCGCGGTAGCCAACTGGTTCGTCAAAAAGCGCGGCATCGCCCTGGGCACCCTGTCCGCGACCATGGGCATCGCGGGGCTGGTCATCTATCTGGTGAACTGGCTCATCGGGCTCTACGGGTGGCGGCACACCCTCGTGATCCTGGGGATCGGCATGTGGGCAGTCGGAATCCCGTCGGCACTGGTTGTACGAACCCGCCCGGAGCCGTACGGGCTTCTGCCCGACGGTGATGAGGCCCGGCCTCTGAAACAGGGTCTATCCACCGTAACGCTATCCCAAGAGACTCAAAAGGGGCAGGAATTCACCGCCCGGGCGGCCCTCAAGACCAGGGCCTTCTGGATGCTGGCCATATTGGTGACCCTGTCCGCGGCCACGCTTCATGCGGTGGTCGTCCATATAATGCCCTATCTGGTCAGCATCCACTTCAGCCGGGAAACGGCCGGACTCACGGCCTCTCTCCTCATCCTGGTGAGTGCCATGGGAAGGTTTGTCCTGGGGTGGCTCACCAGCCGGGTGGACACCCGATATCTCATGGCCCTTGCACTCCTGCTTCAGGCCTTGGGCCTGCTGGCCCTGACCTATGTTCAGGGCCTGGGCATGGCGGCCCTTTTTGTGGGGCTGTTCGGTCCCGGGTACGGCGGGGTCATTACCCTCAGGCTTACCATGCAGGCTGAATTCTTCGGCAGCAAGGCCTTCGGCGCTATTCAGGGGATCATGATGGCCATCCTCATCATCGGAACCATGGCAAGCCCCCTCCTGGCAGGGTATTGTTTCGACATATATGGGACCTACCGCCCGGCATGGCTGATGATGGCCCTCCTTCTTTTGATCGTCACCCCCCTCTCCATCCTGGCAAGGCCGCCGAAAACAGAGGCGGCCTGACGGCTACGAAGACGCCCGATGGGCCCTTTTACCCTTGAACCCGTGAACGATCGCGACGAAAGGAAGAGAATATGGCAGATGAAGGAAAGCGAGTCGATATCAAAAAGCCCCAGGGCCACTCCTGTTTTGCCTGCGGCACCGACAACCCGATCGGGCTCAACCTGCAATTCTACCGGATCGGGGATGCCTTATGCTCGGATGTGACATTAGGGAGGTATCATGAGGGATGGCAGGGGATTGCGCACGGCGGCATCATCTCGACGCTCCTCGACGAGGTCATGTCTTGGGCCATCATGGTCTCAAAAAGGACCTTTCTCGTGACCCGGAAAATGGACATCAAATACATCCAGAATGTTTCCATCGGCATCCCCCTGACCGTGACCGGTCTCCTGGTGGACGACTCCGCTCCCCCCAGAATTCGGGCGAAGGGGGAGATCAGGGATGATCAGGGAAGGCTCCTGGTCCGGGGCAACGGCGAGTATGTTGAACTCCCTCAGGAAAAGTTTTCCTCCATGCCGTCCGATTTCAAGGCCCAGATGGCCTCGCTCTTTGAGTCTTATCAATCGGGGATCGACTGAAATAGTGGGATCATGGAATATTGGAATGTCGGAATGTCGGCAAGGAAAGCCCAACGATGCCAGGAGTTCACGAATTTCCCTCGAACGCCGACACCGGATTCGAGATTAACCGTCATCCCTGTCCCGGCTCCCCCCACCACTCGATGATCGAGCCGAGCCGGCCGTATCGAATCCCCTCCCTCATTTCAATCTCACGGATCCAGCCTCCCAGGCCTGAGGCATGATGGATAATCAGGGGAATGCTGTGATCTGGAAGGATGTCTGAGGCCAGACCGTGCCGTTCAATGACGGTCTGGATATTCGCCCATGTCTCGTCCGTGTCCCACGGGGTGGGATGGATGAACCCGTGGTTGGCCCCCTCCCATCTGGCGTATCCCCATTCATCCGGGAACTCCGACTTGAGTCGGCGCATCAGGCCAATCGCATGGAGGTTCGTTTCCGCACGGAGTCCCTTGTTGAGGTTGCGCAATATGGCATCGTCAAAGGATTCAAAGCCGACCGAGGCGAGGAGGATACGCGTTCCCATGGCCCTGGCCAGGCCCAGGGCCTCCCGCAGCCTCCCCTCTTCCTTCAGGAACCAGTCGGCCCTCAGGGTGAGATTGATCTGTGAGAGTCCGATCCCTCCGGCCCTCGCATGCCTTAACAGCCGCGGGAGACCTGCAAGTGCGTTCTCGTTAATCAGCTCAAAGGGAATCTTTCTTCCATCGGCTCCCTCGGGCAGACATCGGATCTGCTGGAGGACCGTCTCCATCCCCAGCGCCCCATAGAATCCCTTATCCACGGCCACATCGCAGAAACTGCACCCTCTCAAAGGCACCCCGACCGGTTGACCGTTCCGCCGGGCCAGGGTTTGCGGGCAGTCGATCTCCACCCATTTCTCCCCGGCCGCATGGGGGCATCCGATCTGCTGGAGCACCTGGCCGGTATGTATCCTGTGCGGGACAAGTGCGCCCCCCTCAACCCGGTAGATATTGGCCCAGTCGACCCTGTTCAGGAACCGCTCATCCCACGGTTTTCTGGGGTGATGGATCACGTCTGATCCCTCTCCCTTAAAGAGGAGGCCTGGGATCCCCCCCTGTCGCCCCCCGTCCAGGTCCTTCAGAAGTTCCAATGCCTGCTCGGCCGGTCCGTGCATGGCAAGGGAAAAGCAATCCGAAACCCCTTTGAAGCGATGGGGCCAGACATCCTGCCGGTCTTCTCCCCGATAATCCACATCGGCCTGGGGCCCTGCCAGGAGGGTAAAGGCCCCCACGTCCCTGAGTTCCCGGGCGAGACCCAAGAGGTCGGGCCTGCCGGCCAGGGAAGAAAATCCGACAACCGGTCTTTCCGCCCCGAAATACCCTGCCAGGACCGCTTTGAGAGATTCCGGGTTATCCTCCCGTGCAACGCCTGCCACAATGCATTCACAGGAGGCATTTTGCTGGATGATGGTCGCGGCCATCTGAGGACCCAGCAACCCATAGGTCTCACCCTTGAAATAGCCTGCGACAATGACCATCTTCTTAATATTTCGCAATGTCATATCAGACGGAACCGGGGCTGCGCCATGAACCCTGTTTTACCTGATTGCCGAGAGGATACACCGAAACTCAACCCTCTCAAGCCTTGAACCCGTGAACGCTTACAAGAGGAGTATGATTTGTCTGTCAAAGTATATATTCACAAAACCCATCGCCGGCATACCGATAATCGGGAGGTCGTGGAGGTGGAGGGAACCGCCGTGGAAGCCTGCCTCAACCACCTGATCCGGCAATTCCCCGCCATGAGGGAGGCGCTTTTCGACGCCAGGGGAAAACTGCGCCGCAATATTGAGGTCTACATTAACGCCAAAAGCGCCTATCCGAATGAACTGGCGAAGAAAGTCTCGAACGGCGATGAGATTCATCTGACGGTCATGCTGGCCGGAGGCTGAGCACCACCCCATGCGACCGCGATCAGATATCCCCCCGGTGACTATTTAAGGCCCGAAACGAGCCTGTACGCCCAGTTTGCAATGACCATCGCCGCCATCAGCCATACAACAGGGGGAGATTTCAGCAGACGGAAGAGGCTGCTCCTGACCCTGAGGCCTGTCATGAGGGCCGTCAGATGCCAGGCAAACAGGAGGGCGGTCGCCACATATATCAGGCAGGCCAACGGTGCATGGTGAACCGCGAAGGCCCAGTTTCCATGGGCAATCGCCCAGAACGACCGGGTCAGGCCGCAAAAGGGACAGGGATATCCGGTGAGGCTCAAAAACGTGCATTTTATCAGGGGAAGATCGTCGGGCGTTACCCCGTGGGGCAGCATCAAGGCAATGCCGGTGATGAGTGCGACAGGAAGATGGGCTGCCACCACACCCCAGTAGGAATCAGGCCGGGCCCATGACACAAGCAAGGCCCGATCCGTTCTCGCCTTCCCGCTTCCCTCACCTGCCGTCTCGGCCTGATGCACCCCCGTCACATCCATGTGAGAGACCCTACACAGGCTGGACCGGCTCAACAGGGTTGACGTCGCCCGCATTCGGATCTTCCACCCGCGTACCGGGCGCATCCCCTCCAAACAGATCCCGGTAGGCCACCGTCAGGATGCAGGCCTGGATCGGGAGGGTGAAAACCACGCCGATGCCGCAGGCGATGGCGCCGATACCGCCGATGAGGTTTGAAACGATCGCAAAGCCCAAAAAGGGCCAGAAATTGGGCTTGACCTTGTTGAAACTCTCTATGGAAGCGGGCCAGAATTCCGTCCGCCGGTCAACGATGAGAAACATGCCGAACATGAGGAGGGCATGGGCGACAAAGACCACAAACAGGGAGGCGAGTTGCCCGATACAGGGAACCAGCCCCACGATCATGGACACGACAAAAAGTGCGATCCCCCATACGATCATAAAGAGGAACGAATTCAGGAAATAGTCAAACCCCCTGAACAGGGTCCCCACCTCCGGTCTGGGCGCCTTCTTGTCCATAAGTCTCAGGATAATGAGGAGAAGGCCGGCTGCCATGGGACCGGCGAGGACGCCGACCGTTACCGCGCTGAGAACAACGGCAATCAGGGAGGCCAGCACCAGTATGGCGAAATTTTCCTTATACAGCTTGAATCCCTTTTCGATCCACTCACCGAACTTGACCTCAACAGCTTCCATATTGCACCTCCCGATAAAAAACATCCCTGGTTAACCGGTCTCGCAACCCGGCGGCAACTCCCCGTTCGGCGGTCCGTTCGCCTTGTCAAGACAGCCTTCAAGAAAACGGCTTGGGGGTTCCGGCTGTGGATCGTCTTGTTTCTAAGCCCTTATTCAATCATGGTCACCGGCATCGCCCCTATTCTTGATGCCGACCCTATCAGTTACGAACGGATTTTGCAAGAGCCTGCCCGCGACACCACCGATGCCTCCATTCACGCACTTAAATAAGGAGAGGCGTCACATAAAGACGACCGCATCAGGGTCATAACAGAGGAGGACCTGCCGCCCCGGCAGAAGGCCGCGGCTCTCCACCTCCCCGCAAGATGCCCGCACGGTCAGGGTCAAATGGTCCGCCGCCAGGGTCACTGCAACGGCTTCACGCTTCTGCTCCAGTATCAGGCGCGACACCGTGCCGAGGAGGGAGTGTAGTCCGGCTTCGCCGTTTTCGGGCCGGGACAGGCTGAAATCGATGACCGCTGACGCATCGGGAAACGGGGGCCGCGGCACACGGATCCGCCCACCGTCGGACAGGTGCTTTTCCCAGAGCCCGTCACTCCCGGGGCGCCACGGGCCGGGCACCACATTCGTGTTGCCGGCCTCCCAAATTCCGCCTTTATACATCTGAAGCAACCGGTCGGCAACCTCGTACATCCACTGCAGGTCATGGCTTGCCACCAGCACGGTGGTGCCCCGCTCCTGTCTTGCCGCAAGAACGGCCTCCTTGATGAGGTGAGCGCTCTCCGCATCCACATTGGCGGTGGGCTCGTCGAGCAGCAACACTTCGGGCTCAAGGGCCAGCCGGGCCGCCAGGGCCACCCGCTGGGCCTGGCCCCCGGAAAGCGCTTCGGGATGGCGGCTCCAAAACAGCTCCGCAGATAAACCCACCAAGGCCAGGGCGCCTTCGACCCGCCGGTCCAGATCGTCGGTTACGCCCCTTACCTTCAGGCCATAGGCGATATTCTTATACACGCTTCGTTTAAGGAGGTAGGGGGTCTGGGGAAGAAAGGTGACGCCGAACCGCGCATGTTCCGCAAAGGGCGCTGCAGGCCGGCCCTTGAACCGGATCTCGCCCTGCACGGGTTTTTCCACAAAGGCCAGCAGTTTCAGGAAGGTGGTTTTCCCGCTGCCGTTGGGACCGATCAAACCGGTGATCGTTTCCCGTTCGATCTCCAGGCCCGGCACATCCAGCACGCGCGGCCCGTTGCCGTAGGCGTAAACAAGGTCGGAAACCCGGTAGATGACCGATGACATGTCAGGGCCCCTCAAAGGTTGTACACAAACGGTGGGGGCCGTGTCCCGTCCGCCGGGCGATGGCCGGTCGGTCACGACCGCCGCCTCAGAAACGTGACGCCAAGGGTCACGGAAAAGGCGATCAGCAGCAGCACCAGCCCGAGGGCGATGCCCATGGCAAAAAGTCCCTTGTTGGTTTCAAGGGCGATGGCCGTTGTGATGGTGCGGGTATGCCACTTGATGTTGCCGCCCACCATCATGGAGATCCCCACCTCGGTCATGACCCTGCCGTATGCCACGAGCCCGGCCGTAACGATGCCATGGCGGGTTTCCCAGAGACTCGTCAAGAGCAGGTCCCTTCGAGCGGCGCCCAGGGAGATCAGGGTGGTGCGCAGATTACTGTCAGTCGTCTGGGTGGCCGTGGCCACAAGGGAGATGACGATGGGAAGGGCCAGGATGGCCTGGCCGATGGCGATTCCCGGAAGCGTGAAGAGCAGGCCCATTCCGCCAAAAGGACCCCGGGAGGAAATAAACGCATAGACCATCAGTCCCACAAAGACCGTGGGCAGGGAAAGGAGGGTGTCCACGACAATGCGGACCTGCCTTTTGCCGGGAAAATCGTGGTGCCCCAGCAGAAAGCCCAGGGGAATGCCGAGAAGGAGGCTCGCCGCCATGGAGGCCGTGGTCACCCGCAGTGTGGCAAAAATCGCCGAGTAGGTTTCCGCATCGCCGGAGGTGAGCAGCACAAGGGCCTTTAGAAAGCCGGAAACGATAAACTCCATGATCTGTCAACCCGCAAAGAATTTCCGGAAGCGGGGCGCGCCTTCGGGTGATGATTGTCTATTTTGCATTCGGGAAAAAGAGCGGCCTCCCCATCAGTTCAAACCCCTTGACATATCCCTGCCCTTTCTTGTCCGCCAGCCATCGGGCAAACGCCGCGGCCCCGCCGACGTTGATCTTCGGGCACCGCTCCGGGTTCAGAAGCACTACGCTATACGGGTTCTTAAGACCGACGTCCCCCTCCACCATGATTTTCAACGGGGGGTTCTCCTTGTGATCGGCGCTGTACTTGATGTAAGTGCCCCTGTCTGTAAGGGTATAACCGCCCCGTTCCGCGGCCACGTTGATGGTGGTCAGCATGCCCTGGCCGACCTCCAGATACCAGCCCTCCCCGTCGGGCATTGCCAGGCCCGCCCGTTTCCACTGGGAAAGTTCCATCTTATGGGTTCCCGAATCATCCCCCCGACTGGCAAACACCGCCTGCCTGTCCATAATGGCGGCAAGCGCTTCGGCCACGCCCTTTCCCTTCACTCCGGCCGGATCTGCATCCGGACCGATGAGAATAAAATCGTTATACATCACTTCGATGCGGCTGATGCCGTACCCGGCGGCGATGAACTCTTTTTCCGCTGCCGGCGCATGCACCAGCAGGACATCCACGTCGCAGTTCTGGCCCAGCAGCAAGGCCTTTCCCGTGCCCACCGCGGTCCAGCGAAGCTCGATGCCGGTATCCTTCTTGAACAAGGGGGCAAGGTAATCCAGCAGGCCGGTGTTGTCGGTGCTGGTGGTGGTGGCCATCATCAGGGGCGCCCTGGACTCCTGGGCGCCGCAGGTCAAAACCGCCATCCCGCACATTACCATGACCGTGAATAGCGCAACCGTCTTCTTCA
>JAWOIH010000121.1:0-11040 GCA_046484725.1 Candidatus Desulfacyla sp.
CCCTGGGGTTTGTAATAAGGAAGATCCGTCTCATGGGATCGTCTCGCGACCGTATGGAAGGACCTTCCGCAATGCCTGGATCGCGACAGATCGGCAGCGCGCCCTTTCCCTGTCTTTCAGGATGTGGATCGCTGTGCCGATGGTCGCCTCCATACCTTCCCATCCATTGAGCAAGGATCATGCCGTGGTTGAAGACCGGACCAACCGTATTTGGAAACGAATCCAACGTAATGAAATTTATAGCATATATTTTTATTCGGCCACAAAGGGGAAAGGGGGAAAAGACGAAAATCCATGAAAGAATGTTTCAGGAGGGGAAAGGTATTTTCACAGGGCGCGTGCGGCCTGCCCTCCCATTTTAAGTAAATGCGCTGTCGGTTGGCGGGGTAATTCCGTATTTACGGATTTTACTCCGAAGAGTGGGCATGGAGATGCCGAGGGCCTGTGCCGTCCGGGTCCGATTCCATCCCAGTTGGCTGAGGGTCTTCTCGATATGTTCCTTCTCGATCCCGTTAAGGGAAGCGGGCGAGAGACCGGCGGATGGAGAGGGCTCGTTCATGCTCAGGGTCCGTTCGATTTCGTCCAAAAGGAGCACGCGTCCGCGTGCCCTCACCACGGCCTCGACCAGGACGTTTTCCAGGTCGCGTATATTTCCCTTCCAGTGATGGGCCATGAGGCGGTCGATCACGCCGGTTTGGAGCTTGTTGACGTCTGTTTCCAGTTCCGTGTTGATTTTATGGAGGAAATGATTGACGAGCTCCGGGATGTCCGAGAGCCTTTCCCGCAGGGACGGGACCTGAAGGGTGACGACCCGCAATCTGAAAAAAAGGTCTTCCCTGAATTCGCCCCGGCGGACCATGTCCGACAGGTCCCTGTTGGTGGCCGCTGCGATCCGGCACCTGGAGAGGAGAGGTTCATGGCCCCCGACCCGGGTGTATTCACGCCGCTGAAGAAAGCCCAGGAATTTTCCCTGAAGACCGAGAGGGAGTTCGCCGACCTCGTCCAGGAACAGGGTGCCCGATCCGGCCAGTTCGATTTTCCCCTTTTTCCTGTGGATGGCGCCCGTGAAGGCCCCGGCTTCGTGCCCGAAAAGTTCGCTTTCCAGGAGATTTTCGACCACGGCCGCACAATCCAGGGTGATGAACGGTTCATCGCAAAAGGGGCTGTTCGCGTGAATGACCCTCGCGATAAGCTCCTTTCCTGTTCCGGTTTCTCCCTGAATCAGAACCGTGGCGCGGTTCTGACAGAGAAGCCCGATCATCTTGAAGATATCCCGCATGGTCTCGCTCTTGCCGATGATGACCTCCTGGTTCCGGGGGCTTTTCTCTTTTTTTAGGACAGGGCTCTCTCGATCCGCCTCCAGGATGCGCAGGGCCCGGTTCACGGACCTTTCCACCTCGTCCGCGTCCAGGGGCTTATGGATATAGTCATAGGCCCCTCTCTTCATGGCCTGGATGGTGGTCTCCATGTCATGAAATGCGGTCATCATGATGACCTTTGCGCTGCACCCATTGCCTTGCACCCGGTCCAGCACCTCGAGGCCGTTCAGATCGGGGAGACGGATGTCGAGGATCAATACGTCCGGATTGTCTTTGTTAAATTTGTCAAAACCCTCGAGTCCGGAAGAGGCTGTGTAGACCGTATGACCCTTTTCCACTAAAAACATCTCCAGGGATTCAAGAATGGAGTGCTCATCATCCACTATGAGAATCTTGCCCATGCATTCCTCTCGCGGGTATAAAGATGTGGAAACACGCTCCGCACGGATATTGATACGCCCTGTTCTCAACCTCGACCCATCCGCCATGAACTTCCAGGATGCGTCGGGCGTTGCCGAGGCCTAAGCCCGTGCCTTTGCTTTTGGTGGTGAAAAAGGGTTTGAATATTTCCGACAGGCATTCCTGGGAAATCCCGGGGCCCTGGTCCTCGATGAGGACCTCCACCCTCGGTTTTCCTCCGTCCGGATGAAAGAGCGTCGTCACATGGATGGTTCCCTCCTCAGGGGAGGCCTCGATGGCGTTGAGCAGCAGATTGATGAAGGCCTGTCCGAGCTTTTCACTGTCCCCCATGATATCGGGGATGTCCGATCCGTAGGAGGTCACCATCGAAAGCATCTTTTCCATAAACTTCATCTCAAGGAGTTCCAGACAGGAATCGAGGATAGTGTTGATCCGGCAATGGGCGAATTCCACTTGAAGGGGCTTGGCAAAATCGAGAAGTTCCGTGAGAATGCGCTCCAGACGCATGACTTCCCGAACGGAAATATCAATACGTCGTTGATCGTTGCCTTTTAGCTGGGCGTTTCGGTTGATGATCTGGAGATTCATCTTGACCGCGGACAAGGGATTGCGGATCTCATGGGAAAGGGATGTGGTAATCTGGCCGATATAGGCCATCTTTTCAGCCTCGCGCATACGCTGGTCCATCTCGATCCGCTCGCTGATATCGCGGCACAGCCCGATGCTCGAGACCTTTCTCTCATACCGGGCGATCTTGGTTGTGATCTCCGTGGGATAGCTCCTCCCTTCCTTGCTTACCCTGAGATATTCAAAGGAGGTCGGGGCCGAGTGCCCCAGGATGCTCTTGGTATAGATATCGGCCACCTTTTGCCTGCTTTCGGGATCCACGAACTCATGGAACCTCCTGCCGATCACCTCATTCAGGGGATAGCCGTGCATCTCACAAAAGGTCTTGTTGGCAAAGACAATGATTTCATCCTGAATCACGAAATAGCCTTCGTTGATCTCTTCCACCAGGGTCTTGTATTTCAGTTCGGATTCCCTCAGGTCGGCGGTTCGGGCCTTGACCTCCTCCTCAAGCCTCTGGTTGTGCTCGATAATCCCCTTCTCATGCATGTCCTGAAAGTGATCGCTGAAACGGTGAATCGTGTAGGCCAGGCATTGGTTGATCTTTTCCACATTCTCATGAAACTCGTGGATCGTGGCTTCTTTGGCCAGAAGGGGGATCGCGATAATGCGGTACAGCTCGAAGGCCTTCTGCACGTCCGACAGGAGAAAACCGGCCTCAAGCCGCATCTTTGTGATCTTATCGATAAATTCATTGATGTATCGGAAATCGTCGTAGACAAGAACGTGGTGATTGGCGTCAAATGCCTCGGACACCGTGCCCATCAGCTCTTGCAAAGGCCTGGAGGCATATTGCTCCCCTACCTTTTGATGGAGCTTCTCAGCCCATTGCCGGAGAATGAATGGGCGGTTTCGCTGGTGAAATTCGGCAAGACTGAACCCCATAGGGTCTCCAGGATATGAGTCTCGAAGGGGCGTTATGCGGCCTCTGACCGCCGATTGGGAAACGTCTCAAAGGATTCAAGCCCGAAAGCATACGCCCCTGGTTCAGGCCCTTCTCCCTGGGTCGGCTCCCGGGCCGCGATCCGGGCGGGGAGGCCGGGACGCTGGAGGAGAAGGGAGGCGGTTGACAGACGCTTGCTCCTCGGCAAAAGACGATATCGGAGTCGGACTTGGGTGTCAAGACAAATGGGGTCGCCCGATAGATACGCCGGATCAGCCCGGCCAGCCCAAGTCCGTCGTATTGATCGTATTCCTTGAAGGTTTCCATATCTGTCTTTATCCTCCCACGGGTCAAACGGTTGTGCGGGGTTCTTGATTGCTATGCCCTGATCGGCAGTGCCCTGTTTCTTTGCTTCCTGTTGAAAAACAGACGAAGATCCGGGCCTCTGTGCGAAAACCCGTCTCCGTGAGGCCTATAGAGAGCGCCTTGGTTTCGCGGGGTCATATTTTCTGAAATCGCCTTTTGTATTCCGTGGGGCGAACGCCCGTTTGCTTCAGGAATACCTTCCGGAAAGCACTGGCGTCTTCATATCCGACACGGTAGGCGATTTCATCAAATGAAGCCTCCTCTGTCTCAAGCATCTTTTTTGCCGTCTCAACCCGGATCCTCTGAAGATACACCAGGGGCGTGTCTCCGGTCGCGGCCTTGAACCGGCGTTCGAAGGTTCTGCGGCTCATCCCGAATTTTCGCGCCAGTTTCTCGTACGGATAGCTCTGGTGGAAATTCTGCTCCAGGAGTTCCTGGGCAGACAGGATCTGGGGATCCTTGTGGTCCTTTTGGAATTGGAAGATGGAATAAGGGGTTTGAAGGGTGCGCCCGATGTCCGAGATCATGGCCTTGGAGCTTTGCAGCGCCACCTCATGCCCGCAATACTTTTCCACCAGATAGAGGCAGAGGTCCGTACCCGCGTTCATCCCGCCCGAGCAGAAAAGATCCCCCTCGTCCGTAATCAGCCTCTCCGGTTTGAGCCGGACGCTGGGATATCGTTGTCTGAATTCGTCTGCAGCGCCCCAGTGCGTGGTTGCGGTCTTCCCGTCCAGCAGCCCGGTCTCCGCCAGCACAAAGGCCCCGGTGCATATGGATGCGATATGCGTCCCCCGCCCATGATGATGCTTCAGCCAGGAAACGGCCTCGCCCTCATATTTCAGGGTTTTTTCAATATCGAGAATCGAAGAGACAACAATCAGATCGGTGACGTCCACGTCATGAATGGAATTGTCCGGCGTGATAAGTGTCCCGTTCAGACACTTGAAGGGCTTCCCGTCCGTGGTGACGATCTCTGTTTCAAACAAGGGTGTCGGCCTTTCGCCGCGGAAATAATTCCAGATGACCCCGGCCTGATAAAAGGTGTCCATTGGACCGATGACCGTCGAGGCCATGGTGTTGAACAAGGCCAGAATCGTGACTTTTTTCATGGCATCCCCTCATTTTGGCATAAACGACATTTCATATGTCATATATGCCACTTCCGTTTCTGTCGGTCAAGCCCTATTTTTAATCAACCGCAGGAATTGAGGGATTTAGGAATTGAGGCGTTCATGTGTGAGAAATTTCTGACTCACAGAATCGAATCGGGCGATGAAGGCGACCGGGGTCATGTCCGGGGATGCGTGTTCACAAGCAAGGAGGTAACCGAAATGATAAGGACAAGGGATGATCTTTTGAATGACTACAGAAACGCGGACGCTACCAGACGGTTGCATCTCTATTTGGAGCATCGGGAGTTGAGGTCTGAGTTTATGGAAACGGATCAAAACGAACTTCGGGCCAAGGCGGTTCGCAGAAGGGCCAAATCCGGATGGCTTTCCAGATTCTTCGCGTGCCCTTTTGAAAAAACCGGATTGCACTGTGCAGGCGCTCGCGGGTGCGGCAATGGAGGAACCCCTCCGGCTTAGTCCGGGCCTCTGAATGGGGCAGGGGGGGCGCTATCTCGTCTCCCTGGGAGATGAATACCGCACCTTGGAAAATGTGCAATTCCTTCCGGTCTCCGCCCTGTTCAGGGGGAAATAGGTATCAGCTTCGGACACATGATGCAGCCCTTGGTAACGACCTGGAGCTGGTAACTGGCAATGTGCGTCATTTCCGCCGATTAACCGGACTGAAGCTAAACGCAATTCTTGCAGATTCCCGGAATAAAAAGTTGATAGGCACCAGACCACATATAATACACTTGATAATGTTCCCCGATTGTGCCACACTTTATTCATTTATCAGTGGAGGTAATTCATGAATAAAACATCAACAGTAAGAGCCCGCATGGAGCCTGATTTGAAAGACAAGGCGGAGAAGGTTTTTAGCAAGCTCGGATTGACTTCAACCCAGGCCATAACACTTTTTTATAAACAAGTTGAAATGAGAAAGGGCCTTCCATTTGATATCGTCATTCCCAACGAAACCACTCTCCGAACCTTTGACGAGACAGATACCGGTGAAAATCTGATATTTTGTAAAGATGCCGATGATATGTTCAGAAAGCTTGGTATCTAATGCTTACTCCCGTTTACACTCGTCAATTTGAGCGCGATTTAAAAAAGCTTAAAAAGAGACGTAAAAAAATAGAAAAACTCAAGATAATTTTATGTTCTCTAATTGAAGAGGAGGAATTAGATCCTATCCATAGAGACCATAAATTGATTGGCAACTGGCTCGGACGGCGTGAATGCCACATCGAATCTGATTGGCTTTTAATATATAAATTGCAAGATGATCGTATAATATTTGAGCGCACAGGAAATCATTCCGACTTATTCAGGTCATAAAATCCCCCCTTACTTTCTAACCCCCGACCGCTCTTCATCCCGTTGAAAGGACAGTTGTTGAATTTTAAAAGAGCGACTAAGAAACGGTCAGCCATTAACCCTGCTCTTTGGGCCTGGCGCCTTATTCCTATCGACTACCCCCACCAATGCCTCCTATCCACCTCCTAACAGGATGCTTTTCGGTCTGATGGTTTCAAATATATATTTTGTGATATTTTTTTGTTGATTTTAATATCAGATATGATATTAATCGACCTATGAACGTGGGCAACAAAATACGCATGGCCAGGAAGAAAGTTGGGCTTAATATGAAGGAGTTTGCCCGCAGAGTGGGTGTCAGCTACCTTACGATTTACAGGGTCGAAACTGACAAGGTCAGTCCTTCGGTGGCCCTCCTCTCCGAAATCGCTCATCATCTTGGGGAGCCAATTGTCGATTTTTTTAGCGAAGACAAGAAGATTACGGTTGTCAAGGCTGGAACCGCCCGCAGTGTGGAATCAGGCAAAATGAGCCTGGAGCTGCTGATCCCCAGAGGCGTTATCGGCAATGACGTATCGGTTACATTAGGCCGGACCGAACCTGGTGAATTTGTAAGCAAACATTCCCATAATGGCTTTGAACTGACATATCTGCTGAAAGGGGAGGCTTTCTTTAAGTATGGGTCTGAAGAATACGATCTGAAGGAAGGCGACTTGATCTATTTTGATGCAAGAACGGAGCATTCCGTGACGGCACTAAATCGCAACGAGTTTCTTTCAGTCTATTTTCGAAGGTGAGAACACGCTCCTTCTCTGTTAAGGCATGGGCTGCCAGACGGCCCCTGTGAATGAAGATTCAGGATTTTTGTCTGGAATCCGCTGGAGCGGGCCCCCTACTTTGGTTGCCGCCGATAGGCCGATTTAGGAGAACAGATGGAATTGAATGAAGCGCAGCAACGGATGTTGGACGGCAAACAGGGTTCCGGGGTCCAAAAGGCCATGGAGATTCTCGTTGCCTATGGCGATTGTTACGGCGCCCATCGCATGATCCCGGTCACGAGCGTCCATATGGCAGGCAATTTCCCGGTGCTTATGGACGAGGGAATTGAATGGCTTGAAGATCTGGCCCGTGATGGGACCAAAGTGGCCGTTTTCACAACAAAAAACCCCGAGCTGTATGATTTTGAACAGGCAGAAGAACTCCGCATCCCCACCATTTACCAGATCAGGCAACAACGGATTCATGAGGCCTTGAAGGCCCTTGGGCTGACGTTGACCTATTCGTGCCACCACTATCTGGTGGGCAATGTGCCGAGGTTTGGGGATCACATTGCGTGGGCTTCTTCTGGGAGTCAGGTCTTTGCCAACTCCGTGATCGGCGCGCGGTCCAACAGGGATGGAGACCACGTGGCCCTGGCCGCTGCCATCACCGGCGTTATCCCGGAATGGGGGATGCACCTTGATGAAAACAGAAAGGCAGGCATGATCGTTGATGTGGCGCAATTGCCGCTCAAGACGTATGGTCCGGCAGATTATAAGGCCTTGGGGTGGCACCTGGGCAAGCTGGTGGGAAGCCAGATCCCTGCAGTGGTGAACCTGCCCAAGGACATACACATCGAGGGCATAAAGGGTCTTCTCTATACGCTGACGGTTACAGGGGCGGCAGGGCTGGTCCATCTGGTCGGAATCACGCCCGAGGCCCCTACCCTGGAGGCCGTCTTTGCCGGTCCTCACTCTGCTCCGCCTGATATTGTGCCCTCCCAGAAAGATGTGGACAAGGCTTTTCTGGAGATATCCAGCAGTTCGGAGGACAAGATAGACATGGTGATCTTCGGCTGTCCTCAGTGCAGCATCCAGGAGGTCCAGGAGATTGCGGCCCTGCTCGATGGAAAGAAAGTTCACCCCGACACAAAGCTATGGATTTGCACCTCCAGGTGGGTCAAGACCCTGTGCGAAAGGATGGGTCTCCTTGAAAGAATTATGGCTTCGGGGTCGCGCCTGTTGTGCGACATGGGTGCGGCCGATGGTCCCCATCTTTACCTGAGAGAGCAGGGCGTTCGGGTGATCGCCATCAATTCCGCCAGGGGGAGCTACTATGCACACAATCTCTTCGGGATGGATACCTGGTTCGGTTCTACCGAGGACTGTATCCGATCTGCCGTTTCCGGGAAGTGGGAGGGGAGGAAATGATGAGATTGAAAGCGAAGCCCGTCATGAAAGGTGTGGCCGAGGGCGAGGCGATTGTGTCCCGGATGCCCATATCCTTTACAGGAGGCATGGATCCCGACACGGGTAATATCAGAGAACCGGGGCATGATTTGGAAGGGCAATCTGTTGCCGGCAAGATCCTTGTCTTTCCAACAGGCAAAGGCTCCACAACGGGTTCGTGGCAATACTATGCAGCGTTTAAACGGGGGAATGCCCCCAAAGGGATTATTAATGTCAGCGCAGAGGGTGTGGTGGCGGTGAGCGCCATTATCACGTCTACCCCGATGGTTCACGAACTGGAAAAGGATCCCTTGGCGTGTATCGAAACCGGCGACTACGTAAAAATCGATGCAGACAATGGAATTGTGGAAATTGAAAAGAAAACATAATGAAAGGGGGTGTTCAAACCATCATCGACGAGGATATCTCATTGCATAAAGATGCGTTTTCCGGACTCAACACATCCAAGGCCAAGGAGGGTTATTATGAAGAGTAAAAAACGTTTTGTCTTTGCATGCGGCGTTTTCCTGTTACTGTTTGGAATAACAGCATCCGTTGCCTCCATAAGTGAGGCGGCATCAGACAAGCCTATCAAATTGAGCTTCAGTACCATGTTTCCCCGCGCTCACCTCCAGGGAGCACTCAATCAATTTTTCTGTGATGAAATCGCAAGACGCACCAACGGGCGGGTGGAAATCACCCTGTATCCCGCCGGAACCCTCACGTCTGCCCCCAAGAACTTTGACGGCGTTATTAAAGGTCTCTCGGATATCGGCATGAGTTGCCCTCTCTATGTCGCAGGCCGGTTTCCAGTGAGTGAGATCTTCGAGATGCCATCGGAAATTGACAGCGGTTGGGTAACCGGGAAGGTTTATAACGACCTTTACAATAAGTATAAACTTGAAGAATACAAAGACGTCCATGTCCTTTATCTGCATGGCCCCGGCCGAAACGTGCTTTCAACCCGAACGGTCCCTATCCGTAAGCTTTCAGATATGAAGGGGCTTGTCCTGAGGGCCAGCGGTGGTGCAACCTCAACCATCAAGGCGCTGGGCGCCACGCCGCGGGCCATGTCCATGGGCGAGGCATATGCGGCCTTGTCCAAGGGCGTTGTCGAAGGGCAATTTGCCGTTCCGGAAACCCTTAAGGGCTGGAAGCACGGCGATGTGGTGAAATACGTTACCATCCCCCCGATCTCTACATCCAGCTGCCAGTACGTGGCCATGAATAAGAAGAAATGGGATGCCCTTCCGCCGGACATCCAGAAGATTTTTACGGAAACGAGTGCCGAGTTCTCTGACTACCATGGCTATGTCTGGGAATATTACGACAAGGCGGGTGTTGAGTATTTTAAAAGTCTGCCCGACAGGGAGTTGATTGTCATCCCCGAGGATCAGCGGCCTGAATGGGAAGCGGCCGTCGCACCGGTCATTGAGGAGTACATCAAAGACAAGACGGCCAAAGGACTCCCTGCAAAAGAAATGCTGGACTATGTCAACGAACGCGTCCAATACTGGACGGCAAAAAAGCCCGGCACGGAGGTTGCGGTTAAGTGGGTTGAGGAGAATCTGGTAGAAAAATAGCCTCGAAGGTGCATTATACTACTTGTTTTATGGGGCCTCCCTTGTGGGGTGCCTTTCAGTGCACCCCACAAGGGACCCATCATATGACATGGGCGGCGTAAATGCATTTGCTTGAAAAAATCAACCAATACATAAGTCGTTGGTTCAATGGAATTGCCCTGGCTGCATTGAGCGCGATGCTGTTCCTTGTTGCCGTGGACGTTATCGGAGCCAAGGTCCTTTCACTCCCCGTCTCCGGGGCCATGGACCTGACGTCTCTTTTGGGGCTTCTTATTATAGGGTTTTCCATGACGCAAACCTATATGGAAGGCCGCCACATCACTGTGGACTTCTTGATCATCCGCGCCAATAAACGGCTTCGAAACGTGTTGCGCTGCCTGAACGCGGTTCTGTGCATGATTTTCTTTTTGTTTGTCGTGTGGCGGCTATTTCTCTATGCCCACGACCTTCAGATGTATGGAGAGAAATCCCTGACCGTAAAGATTCCCCTTTTCCCTTTCGCCTATGCCCTGGGAGTGGCGTTTGTCCCCATGCTCCTGGCCGTTCCCATTCAACTATATCGCAAATGGAAAGGATCTCGGGAGTAAATGGACCCTGTTACTGTCGGAATTTTAGGCATCCTTGTTCTTCTCTTCCTTTTTGTCATAGAATTTCCCGTGGCATTTGCCATGGGGTTTGTCGGTTTCCTTGGGTTCGGATATCTGGTGGGTTTCAGCGCAGGCCTCGACATGCTCGCCATCGATATCTTTGAAAATTTTTCTTCCTACAATCTGACCGTAATTCCGATGTTCGTGTTCATGGGGACGCTTGCATTCGAAATCGGGATGAGTTCACGGCTTTTCGAAGCAAGTCATGCCATTTTTGGGAAGATGCGCGGAGGATTGGCCATTGCCGCCATCATGGCCTCCGCCGGTTTTGCCGCTATCTGCGGTTCCACCAACGCGACCGCGGCAGCGATGGGGGCCGTCTCCCTTCCCCACATGAAGCGTTACGATTACGACGATTCCCTGGCAACGGGATGCGTCGCAGCAGCAGGAAGCCTTGGGATCCTTATTCCACCCAGCGCCCTCTTGATTGTCTATGGCATCATGGCAGAGGAATCGATTGGGAAGCTTTTTATCGCTGGCGTCCTTCCCGGTCTCCTCCTTGCCCTTCTTTTTATTCTTACCGTAATAATCCTCTGCCATAGGAACCCGAGCCTGG
>JAWOIH010000127.1:0-7692 GCA_046484725.1 Candidatus Desulfacyla sp.
CCCTGGGGTTTGCCCTGGTCTACGGGATCAGCCGGGTGCCCAATTTCGCCCATGGGGCCATTTACGTGCTGAGCGGCTTTATTACCTGGACCTTTCTAAACAGCCTCGGGGTTCACTACGCGATCAGCATCTTGATCACCTTGGTCCTCATGGGCGTCGTTGGGGCATTGCTCTATCAGTTTGTCCTGATTAGGGTCAGGGGGATGGCCATTTCCGAGATTATCGCCTCCTACGCCATCGGCCTGGCCATTCTGGAAGGTCTGCGGTGGGGCGGTTTCAAGGGGATGAGCTATACCCTCCCGCCCTTTATTGAGGGGGGCGTCACGATCGCCGGCATCCCGGTTGATTTTCAGCGGATCGTAGTGGTGGGCCTCGGCGCCCTGATTGTCCTGGGTCTCTGGGCCTTTACGCATTATACCCGAATCGGTCTGGCCCTGCGCGGCATGGCCCAGGATGAACGGGCCGCCCTCATGCTCGGGATCGACTCGGATCTGATGGCCGTGGTGGCCATGGCCATCGGCGCCATGCTGGCCGGCCTCGCAGGCGTCCTCCTCCTCCCCTTAGGCAACATCGTGGTGGAATCGGGGTACAACGTGCTCATCCTGGCCATTGCCGTGTGCATTGTGGGAGGACTCGGAAGCTGGATGGGTGCGGTCCTGGCCGCCTTTCTGATCGGCTTTGCCCAGATCCTGACAGTGGTCTATCTGGGAAGCCATTATCAGATGGTGGTCGCCCTGTTGGCCATCATCTTTACCCTCATCCTCAAGCCCTCCGGATTGTTCGGCATGCAAAAGGAACTGGAGGAAAGGGTGTGAACAGCAGTGCCTAAAGTGCCTAAAGTGTGCTAAAGCGCCTAAAGTTGCAGTGGATCGAATCCATGTTGGGAATTAGTCCTTAATCATTTTGTCCTAAATTATTTTGCAATCCGTATGGGGTAGGGGTTTACATGGGAAACGGTAAACAACGTCGCAGGGAAAGGCTGGATCGGGGCATCAAGGTCCGGTCCGATGGGCTGTACGCCCTCATGTCGTGGCGGGAGTTGGCCTATCTCACCATGCCGAGGCTGGTGCTGATTGTGGGAATGCTGATCCTTCCCCTGGTGATGCCCGGGATGTACTGGGAACGGGTCATCACCATTGTCTGCATCTACGCCTTCCTGGCCCTCAGTTTCGATTTTTTGGCCCACTATCTGGGCCTCGTCTGCCTGGGCGGGGCCTTCTTTGTGGGCGTCGGCGGATATATCGCGGCCATCCTCAATACCTCTTTTGGACTTCCTCCCATCGTGACCGTACCCGCGGCCACCCTGTTGGGCGCCGTGATCTGCACGGTCCTTCTCCTCCCCTGCCTTCCGTTGCGGGGCGTCTATTTTGCGATTGTGACGCTCATGTACCCGTTGGTCCTGGCCAGGATCATCGAGGCACTGGATATCTTTGGGGGGACGGACGGCATCATGGGAGTGGACAGCTTCGCCAACCGGTGGCTGGAACAATACGCCGTGATCGGCCTGGTCCTTTTGTTCCTCTTCGGGACCCGACGGCTGGTCAATGTGGACATCGGCCTGGTCTTTCGGGCGGTCAAGGACAATGACCAGGCTGTGCGAGCATCCGGGATGAACGTTTCCTTTTACAAGGCAATCGCCGTGTTCGTCGCATCGGCCATGGGATGCCTGGGCGGGGCCTGCCTGGTCCATATCTATATGTGGGCCGGCATCTCCCTCTTTGCCCTCGATTTTTCAATCCTCCCCATAGCGGCCACAGTCATCGGCGGCGCAGGCACCCTGGTGGGACCGGTATTGGGGTGCATCATTCTGGTCCCCATATCCGAACTGCTTCGGGAATTCGGGACCCTGCGCATCGTTTTTTATTCCCTGATACTGGTCGGCTTTGTGGTGTTTCGGAGCGAGGGAATCATGGTCTACGGTGAACGTAAGTATCATCAGTTCCAGAGGTGGGTCAACGTATGAGCGAAAAACCGATACTCGAAGCCAGGGAGCTCACCAAGGCATTCGGCGGCATCCTGGCCCTGAACCGAGTCAGCTTTGACGTGTATCCGGGGGAAATCCTGGGCATCATCGGTCCCAACGGTTCCGGCAAGACCACCCTGGTCAACTGTATCACCGGTTTCGTCAAGATGACCTCCGGAAACGTCCGGTTCAAGGGAAAAGACATTACCCGGAAACCGGCCCACAAGATCGCGGATATGGGGGTCACCCGGACCTTTCAGATTATGCGGCCCTATTACTCCCTTCCTGCTTACAAAAACCTGGTGATCCCGCTCTTTTCTCCGCGGGCCAGACGGACCGGCGGATGGAGGGGCGGGGGCAAGTTGGGAGATCGCAACACCGTCGGCATCGACATCTTGGAAGAGATAGGATTTGAGCGGGACTCCTACGTCCCCTACAAGATGGCCTCCACCCTTCCCACGGGATACCTGAAACGGCTCGAACTGGCCCGCTGCCTGGCCGTTAAGCCCGAGCTGATCTTGTGCGACGAGGTCTTCTCAGGACTCAGCATGAGCGAGATCGCCAGCATGGTCCCCCTTATTGAACGACTTCAGATGGACGGGATCACCCTCATTATGATCGAACACAGATTAAGAGAGCTGTTCCGTGTGGCCAACCGGGTAATGGTCCTCAACTTCGGTGAGAAACTCGTGGAGGGCACCTCTGACGAAGTAATGGCCGACAAGAGCGTCAAAGAGGCCTATTTCGGATCGGAAGACGTGGAGGAGGTCATGACCTATGCTTGATGCAGCCGACCTGATGGTCTTCTACGAGAACATGCTGGCCCTCAACAACGTGCATATCAGGTGCAAGGATAAGGAGATCGTGGGGGTTTTCGGGGCCAACAGCGCGGGCAAATCCACCCTGATGTATACCATCTCCGGGATCATGGAGGATATCCGGAAGAAGGAGTTGATGGCGGGGGGTGAACGGATCACGGTCCTCGGGAATATCACTTACATGGGCGAGAATATCATGGGGCTCAAGCCGAGCCGGCGGGCCAGAAAAGGGATTGTTTTGTGTCCCGAGCGGCGCAGGATATTCAGTGAGAGCAGCGTCCTTGAAAATCTCCGGATCGGCGGCTATTTGGCCACGCCGTCCCAGGCCAAAGCGACCCTGGATTATGTGTTTCGGTTGTTCCCGGCCCTGGAACGGCTCAAGAAACGGATCGGCGGCTTTCTGAGCGGGGGCGAGCAGCAGATGCTGGCCATTGGCAGGGCGTTGATGGCCCAGCCCAAGCTCCTTCTCTTAGACGAACCGTTGATGGGCCTCAGCCCTTTGATACAGGCCACGCTGGTCCGCGCCACCCGGGTGATCCGGGATGAGACGTCCATTTCCATCATGGTGACGGAACAGTATGCGAGGCCGGTTTTTCCGATCGTGGACTATGCCTTTATCCTCGAAAACGGGGCCGCCGTGCTGGAAGGAACCCGGGAGGAGCTGATGGACAATCCGGATGTCCGATCGGCCTATTTCGGGGTATGAGGGGAATTGAATATTGACGATTGAGGAATTGAGGAATCAATAATGGACGCGGAATGCGGAGCTCGGAACGCGGAACGGAGAGAAATGAGAGGGTTGAGCAATGAGTATCTGTGAAATCTGCGCATGTCCCATGAAACCCTCTTTTTTTGTTTCATCGGGGTAATCTGTGGGTGGGATTATCTGTGCAATAAAATCTCTGTGTCTCCGTGTCTCTGTGTGAGTATTTTTTTTGAGGGATTATGAACAGAAGCCAGGATGATTGGGAAAATGAGGTAACCTTTACCCGGTTCGACCGGATGAGCGAGAAATATCCGGACAGGACGGCCATCGTGTACCTGGGTGAGCGGTTCACCTACGCGCGACTTCGGGACCTGAGCGAGCGCTTCGCCGGGGCACTGGCGGACATGGGGGTCAAGAAGGGCGATCGGGTCATGATCTATGTCTCCAATTGCGCCCAATGGGTGATCGCCTTTCTGGGCATCCAGAAGGTGGGGGCCGTGCTGGTTCCGGTTTCTCCCATCTACACATCGTTCGAAATCGAATATATGATCAAGGATGCGGGCGTGGAGACCGTCATATGCCTGGATACCAATTTCTGTTACATCCAGGAAACCTTCTCCACCACCGGGCTGAAACGTGCCATTGTGACCAATCTGGTGGATATCCTCCCTTTTTGGAAACGATATTTAGGCGTCCTCTTCGACAAGATACCCAATGGGAAGGTAGACAAGGATAAACGGGTCTATTCCTTCTCATCCCTTCTCAAAAACGCGCCTCTCAAGGAGAAGGTCGAGCTGGACCCACGGAAAGACCTTGCCTATATTCTATTTACGGGGGGGACCACCGGCTTTCCGAAGGGGGTGCCGGGCAACCATATCGGGATGACCTCCTATGTCAACGATGTGACCGAAGATGTGGCCGGAGAGTATCTAAAGGAGGGGGAGGATGTCTATATCGCGGTGAACCCCCTATTCCATATCATGGCACTGGGGCTCTTCATGGCCCTCGGTCTGAACAAGGGGAATAAGACCGTGTTGATGCCCATGCCCCAGGTGGATGCCATTCTCGAATCCGTTCACCGCCACGGGGTCCGCTGGCTGTTAGGCGTGCCGGCCCTCTACCGGATGATACTGGAAAACGATCGTCTGGATCAATACGATCTGAGTTCGCTGAGATACTGCTATTGCGGGGGGGACATGCTTCCCCTGGAGGTTTTCAAGCGCTGGAAGGCCTATACCGGTTTTCCCATCTATCAGGTGTACGGGTCGACCGAGGCGGGGCATGTGACCTACAGCCGCATCGACAGAGAACTCAAGCCGGGCGGCATCGGCCTTCCTCTCAAAAGCAGGGAGTGTATCGTGGTCGATCCGGAGACCCTGGAAAAGGTTCCCCAGGGAGAAACCGGCGAGCTTCTGGTGACGTCCCCCTACACGGTGAAGATGTACTGGAACAAGCCGGACGAAACCGAACGGGCTTATGTGAATATCGACGGGAAGACCTATTATCGAATGGGCGATTTTGTGAAAGAGGACAAAGATGGGGAGCTGATCTATGTGGAAAGATCGGCGGACATCATCAAGCATAAGGCCTATCGGGTCTCCGCATCCGAGGTGGAGGCCGTGCTTCAGAATCACCCCACGGTCATCGGGGCCTGTGTGGTCGGGATCCCTGACCCCAAGGTGGGGGAACGGATCAAGGCCATCGTGGTCCTCAAGGAAGACGCCCGGGGCGTGGGCGGCGCCGAACTGATCCGATGGTGCCAGGAACACCTGGCCTCGTACAAGGTGCCGGGCTATATTGAATTCCGCGATATGCTTCCCAAGTCCAAGGTCGGGAAGCTGCTCAGGAGGGAAATCAGGGATGAGGAGCGCCGGCGGCTTCAAAAGGAAAAGAAAAAGGGATAAGAGAGTATTGTCTTATCGCACGGATAAAACCTGAAAAGGAGCTTGCATGTCATGGGGGAAAGCCCGCTGAAGCATACACGCATTCTGGCCGTGGACGACGAACCGGATGTCCTCGAAACCCTCAAGGAACAGCTTGAGGGGTATGAGGGCATCCTCATTGATACGGCAACCGATTACAACCAGGCCTATCATCTGATCCGGTCCTGGACCTACGATCTCGTCATCCTCGATATCATGGGCGTTCGCGGATTCGATCTGCTCAACGCCTCTGTATCCCTCGGCTTCCCGACGGTTATGCTGACGGCGCACGCCCTGAGCCCCGAGGCCCTCAAAAAGTCCATTGAGATGGGGGCAAGGGCCTATATTCCCAAGGAGAAACTGGGTGAGATCGCCCCTTTTCTCGAGGATGTGCTCACCCTCAGCCACAAGCCCGGATGGCAACAACTCTTCAAGCGGTTGGGAGGATTCTTTGAAAATGCCTTCGGGTCCGAGTGGCAAAAGGATCAAAAGACCTTCTGGGAAGAGGTTCAATCAGGTCACTATGAACCCAAGCCGCTCATTTTTAAAAAATAACATGACCCAGTGATCCTGGCCATCCTTCACGATCCCACACCCCGCTCCCTGCCGGGAACGCCTCCCTCCTGTTTTCCCCTTGCTATGAACGGTTGAATTGCTTATAGTCTAAATCGGCCGATCGGGCACGCTGAATCCCTCATCCATGGGGCACAGGGTTCCCATGCTTTTTGGCACAAAGAACGATGGGTTCATTTCTTCTCCGTGTGCTTTGTGCCTCTGTGTGAGACATTTATCTATTTGGGAGGGCGATATGGAAAAAATAGAGGTGATTGCGGCACGCGAGATACTGGATTCCAGGGGCAATCCCACGGTAGAGGTGGAGGTGGGATTGAGCGACGGAAGTTTCGGGAGGGCGGCTGTCCCTTCGGGGGCTTCAACCGGCAAATACGAGGCCGTGGAATTACGTGATAAGCGGAAAAGGCGATACAACGGCAAGGGCGTCGAGGATGCAGTCAAAAACGTGAACGGCATCATCGCGCCCGCGCTGGTGGACATGGACGCCACGGATCAGCGTCTCATTGACATGACCCTGATCGAGCTGGACGGGACCGACAACAAGGGGAAGCTGGGGGCCAACGCCATCCTGGGCGTTTCCCTGGCCGTTGCGAGGGCGGCTGCGGATTCCCTGTTCATCCCTCTCTACCGATATATCGGCGGGACCAACGCCTGCCGCCTCCCCATGCCCATGATGAACATCCTGAATGGCGGGGCCCACGCGGCCAACAACGTGGACATGCAGGAATTCATGATCATGCCCATCGGGGGAAAGACATTCAGGGATGCCCTGCGAATCGGCGCCGAGGTCTTCCATGCCTTGGCCGGCGTCTTGAAGAGCAAAGGGTTCAGCACCGCGGTGGGCGATGAGGGCGGATTTGCGCCCAACCTGAAATCGGACGAGGAGGCCATCGAGATGATCCTGGCCGGGATCAAGGCCGCGGGGTATAAGGCCGGAAAAGATGTGGTGCTGGCGTTGGACCCGGCCTCGTCCGAATTCTTCGAAAAAGGCAACTATGTGTTTAAAAAGTCCGATCAATCCGTCCGAAACGGAGATGAGATGATCCAGCTGTATGCTGACTGGGTCAACCGCTTCCCCATCGTTTCCATTGAAGACGGCCTCGCCGAAAACGACTGGAAAAACTGGACCGAGATGACCGAAAAACTGGGAAGCCGCATCCAGATCGTGGGCGACGACCTCTTTGTCACCAACACCCGGAGGATCGCCAAGGGGATTAAGGAAAAGGCCGCCAATGCGGTCCTCATCAAACTGAACCAGATCGGGACCCTCACGGAGACATTGGACGCGATCCGGATGGCCCACACCGTTGGATGGAATGCGGTGATCTCGCACAGGTCCGGTGAAACGGAAGATACATTTATCGCTGATCTGGCCGTTGCCGCGAATACCGGTCAGATAAAGACCGGGTCCCTTTGCAGGACCGAACGGATATGCAAATACAATGAGCTTCTCAGGATAGAGGAGGAACTGGGCGAGGCCGCAGAGTTCGGCTGGGAATCGGCAAAATAATTTTGGGCAAAATAATTAAAGCACTCCACAGTCCAAAGTTCTCGTAATGTGTTGATTTTATTGAATGCATAAATTCCAGGCCGTCATTCCGGCGAAAGCCGGAATCCAGTGTCTTTTTGACAAGTTAAATGTTCTGGATGCCGGACCAAGCCTACCCCGTATCGGGTACGGGGCAGGCTTGATCCGGCATCCAGAACATT
>JAWOIH010000171.1:0-3993 GCA_046484725.1 Candidatus Desulfacyla sp.
TATTTAGCGCCCAACGAGAGGTCCTTTCCTTTTTCCAGGCAGTCACTCATCAACACCGAAAAGAATGGGGCGGGGGGCAGGATGAGCTTTTCGTATGTTTCTGCCAGATGGTTCACCTGGCTTTCAACCTTTGGCTATCCGATCACCCCCCAGAACGAGCTGTTCGAGTATATGGCCGAGCACCTCCCCCAGGCCGGAGGAACTTTCCTTCAGAGCGAAAGCGAACTGTCGGGCATTAACATGGTGTTCGGTGCCGCCGCAGGCGGCAGCCGCTGCATGACTTCATCATCAGGCCCGGGATTCACACTTATGGGCGAGGGATTAACCACCCTAGCCACAGCTCGGTTGCCTGCGGTGGTGGTCTGCGTCTCCCGCGCCGGCCCCGGCCTGGGACGCATCTCCTCCTCCCAAGCCGACTACCGCCTGGCGACCCGCGGGGGCGGGCATGGAGATTACCAGTGCCTGGTGCTCGGACCGGCCGGTGCGCAGGAGCTTTACGAATTGACATACGATGCCTTTGCGCTGGCCGAAACCTACCGAAACCCGGTTATCATTCTCTCAGATGCCATCCTGGGTCAAATGATGGAGCCGGTGGACATTGAAATGCGCCGGCGGATGGCGGCAACGAAAGCCGAATGGGGGGTCCGCGGCATGGGGGAAGGACCCCGGAGGGTCATCAAAGTGGCACCCCACACTGACGAGGAACTGGTGGCCTGGAACCGGGAACTGAAGGAGAAATACGACCGGATGAATGCCGCAGAACAGCGCTACGAAACGCTGGGCACGGAGGGTTCCCACACGGTGGTGGTGGCCTTCGGCAGCACGGCCCGCATCGCCCTGGACGCCATGCACACCCTTTGGAACAGTGGCGCTGCAGTCGGCCTATTTCGCCCCATTTCCCTGGCGCCCTTTCCTGAACAAGGTCTTCAGAAATTGTTGGACGAAGGCGTGCGCCGCCTGCTGGTCGTGGAAGCAAACAACGGGCAAATGCTCGACGACGTTCGGCTGGCTGCTTGCGGCCGAGCCGAAATTCACCACTTCGGCACCGGCGGAGGGCACATCTTCAATCCGGATGAAATCTATCAAGAAATCCGAGCGCTAACCGAAGCAGAGCCGGTGCGCGATCGGTAAACCTGCGAGGCTGCACAATGACGCAAATGAAAATCGTAGCGGCTAGGCCCAAGGCCATGACGGAAGTTCCCTTCCCTTATTGCCCGGGATGTTCCCACGGAACCATCCATCGCTTGGTGGCTGAGGCCATGGACGAGATGGGGATCACCCGCCGCGCCGTCGGCATCACCTCGGCCGGCTGTTCGGTGCGAAACTGGCGCCAGTTTGACTGTGACATGGTCATGGCTTTGCACGGCCGCGGCCCTGCTGTAGCCACCGGCCTCAAGCGGGCCTGTCCTGAGGCCGCGGTGTTCACCTACCAAGGGGACGGGGACATGACCGCTATCGGGACCGGAGAGATCGTCCACGCCGCCTCTCGTTGCGAGCGCATCACAGTCATTTACGTCAACAACGGGGTTTTCGGAGCCACCGGAGGCCAGCAAGCGCCTACGACGCTCATTGGCCAGGCGACCACCAGCTATCCCCGGGGCCGCGATCCGAGGACCAGCGGTTATCCTATCCGGATGGCCGAAATGCTGGCCACGATTTCCCCCGAATCCTATATCGCCAGGGTTTCGGTGCACGATGTCAAGCACATTCTCAAGGCCAAGAAGGCGATCATCGAGGCCTTCCGGATCCAGATTGAAGACCGGGGTTTCGGGTTGGCCGAAATCCTGGCAGCCTGTCCCACCAACTGGCGCATCAGCCCTGTCGAATGCATGGAAAAGATCCCGGCCGACATCATTCCCTACTATCCGCTGGGGGTTTTTTCCAGAGGGAAAGAGGAGAGGGCGGCATGATCAACGAAATACTCATTGCCGGCTTCGGGGGCCAGGGCATCATGCTCATGGGGAAGCTCCTGGCTTATGGTGCTATATACGAGGGATTGGAGGTCACATTCTATCCTTCCTACGGTCCCGAAATGCGTGGCGGGACCGCTAACTGCACGGTGGTCATCTCGGAGCAGAGGATCGGGTCTCCGATCAAAAACAGCTTTACCGCCGTGATGGCTATGAATCAGGCATCCCTGTCAAAGTTCGAAAATCGGGTCGCTCCCGGTGGCGTGCTCGCTTATAACGAGACGCTTATTGACGCTCCGCCAAAGCGGGAAGATGTCAAGATCGTAAGGATTCCAGCCAACAAGATCGCCGCGGAGTTAGGCAACCTCCAGGTGGCCAACATGGTGGCCGTCGGAGGGGTGGCTGCGCTCCTGGGAGTTATCTCTCTCAACTCCCTTGTAAAAGGGCTCACCAGAGAGCTACCGAAACACAGGCATCACCTCATAGCGCTGAACGAGGAAGCGTTAAAAAAGGGGATGGAGCTGGTTCAGGAAAGCATGAAAGGAATACGGTGTTGAAAGCAGCGCAAAAAGGAAATATCGTGATCGATGCACAGCGCTGCAAGGGGTGTGGGCTCTGTGTATGGGCCTGCCCCACGGGGCATATCGCGTTGAGCGATACCACCGATATCCGTGGCATTAGGGTGGCATGCACCGATGACAGTCACGGGTGCACAGCATGCAACTTTTGCTTCACCGTGTGCCCTGATGTTGCCATAGACGTCTACAAGACGGCGGCCGGGCGCACGCGGTCTCGCACTTCATGACGCAAATGGAACGCTGCCGCCGTCACTCTTGCAGGGTATGAACCGTCTCGAAACAGTATTGACGGTTCGCTCTACCCGACACGGCGCCTTCCCGTAGGAGCGCCCTCCTGGTCGCAATGTTATCGCAAGCAGCCGTTCGACAGGCTCATGGCCCTGAGTGACTTCGCAGGGGAGCTTGCTCCTGCAGCAACCGGAACGGGATAAGCGGGTCAATGAGGGTCAGGATTATTATGAGACCATTCCTAATAAAACGTTTCTGTGCTTGCAACGAATTGATATTCCTAGGCCATTCCGTGAGAGACCCCCATGAACAAGAAAATTAGAGTGTTAGCAGCAAAACCAGGCCTGGATGGGCATGATCGGGGTATAAAGGTAATCTGCAACGCATTGAGGGATTCCGGGATGGAGGTTATATACACGGGTCTTAGGCAAACACCGCAACAGATTGTCAGTGCAGCGCTGCAAGAGGACGTGGATGTCATCGCTCTGAGCATTTTGTCAGGCGCCCACGATATTCTTTTGCCCAAGGTGGCAAAATTATTGAAGGAAAAAGGAGCCGAGCACATCTTACTCTTGGCAGGAGGCATCATTCCTGAAGAGGATATTCCGGCATTGAAAGATGCCGGAATTCGTGAAGTCTTCGGCCCAGGCACCCCTACAAAAGAAATTGTTGATTATATCGAGGGCCGTTGCGCTTAATGTAAGGGAGGTTTGAATTACCATGAGCGGTGAACACGATACGGTGCGCAATGAAAAAAGGCGCTGGCAAGAAAAGCTGCTGAACAGGAAACCCATACAAAAGCACTCAACTGATTGGGACGATCCCATTGAGGTCTTGTACGCTCCAGATGACCTTCAAGATACAAATTATCTTTCGGACATAGGGTTTCCAGGGCAATACCCGTTTGTCCGCGGCGTCCATCCCAGTATGTATCTGGGGCGAACCTGGACCATGCGGCAGTATTCGGGATTTGGAACGGCGGAAGAGACCAACAAACGATACAAGTACTTGCTGGAGCAGGGGCAGACGGGCCTCTCGGTCGCCTTTGATCTTCCAACGCAAATTGGATACGACTCCGATGATCCTATGAGCGAGGGAGAGGTCGGAAAGGCAGGGGTGGCGGTTGATACCCTCCAAGATATGGAAATAATCTTTAAGGATTTACCTTTAGATAAACTCTCCACTTCCATGACCATTAACGCTCCCGCGGCCATTTTATTGGCTATGTATATTGCCATGGCTGAAAAACAAGGCATTTCTTCAGAAAAGCTTCGTGG
>JAWOIH010000228.1:0-11802 GCA_046484725.1 Candidatus Desulfacyla sp.
CGGCACGATTCTGGCCGGAATCCAGAAATACGCCGGACTGGATTCCGGCTAAGGGCATGCCGGAATGACGGGACACTGCGCTGAGAGCTTAGTTGCGGTCATCCGCGTTAGATTACAGATATTTCGTTTTCAAAACATCCGCCATCTGATTCACGGCAGCGAATGCCCGCTCTACGGTCTTTTCCTTGTCCGGGTTGATCAGGCAGCAGGTGGCTGGAGACAGCATGCTTTGGGAGATCAGCATCTCCCGATCGATCCCCTTGGCCCACAGGATCTGCCAGATCTCTTCCAGCCGCTGTACCAAGGAGGGGATTTCCTCCTGGGCAAAGGCCTCAAAGCCCGTGGGCACCATCCCCCAGACAAGGACGCCGCCCCGCTCCAGAAATTTTTGAATGGCCCCCGCATAGGATGAAAAGATCTCCCCGTTGGTATAGACATCCAGGGAGAGGACATCGAGGTCCATTCTCAGCAAAAAGTCCCAATCCGGGTTGCCGCACAGATGGATGCCCCGGGGCCGATCTACCTGCGCGAAAAACTGGTCCATATCCGCCTTGGCCTTGATATCGCCGTATCCTGCCATGGCCGAGAAGAGGAACTGGAGACCCGGCTCGTCGACAAACATGAAGGCATTGGGATTGCGTTTTTTGAGGCGGGCCAGTTGCACGTTCACCCGCCTCGCCATGAAGTCGAGCATAAACGGCCGGATGGTGTCGTCAAAGAGGATGGGGCGTTCGTCCTGATCCAGCACGTTGAACCCGAAGCTGATAGGGCCTTCGAGTTGTCCCCGTATGGCAGGCCTATCTGTCAGTTCAAGATCCAGAAAGCGGTGGTAGACCACCGAATAGGTCTCGCTCACGTCAAAAAAGGTCGGATCGTCAAAATGGAGGAGGGTCTCTTCCAGCTCCTCGGTGAACTTATCCATGGAAAACCGAAGGGTCCGCTTTTCCATATCCACCATCGTGCCGGGAAAATGTTCGGCCGCCTGCACATACATGTCCTCATAGTAGCTGTAGTTGGGCAATTGCGGCCAGAAGGGCACATCGAGCGATAGGGCCATCTCCAATGCCCTTGCCACATCCGTATGGGGCATGACCGCCATAGCGGTGGTCAACAGGTTTCCGGGAATCGGATTGCTCATGGAGGTTTCTCCGGTTTGGATTTTCCTAAACATCAAGAAAAATAGCAAGGGGATACGTTGGCCCTTGCCGAATCTTTATCAAAAATAGACCCTGCGCGGGTCGTTGTCTTTGCGCCGGCGCAAACAGGATGCAGAAAAATGAAGATGTCCATGTTCACAAAGAAGGCCGCGCCGTGTCGTCGACCCGGATACGAGGCCGATCACCCGGTCTCCACAAATGTCACCAGTGCGTGGGCATCGGTCACCACAACCCTCTCGCGTCCGGATGCGATCCAACCCTTATTCTCCCAGTTCCTGAGCGTGCGGCTCACGGTGTACAGGGTGGTGCCGGTATAATCGGCCAGATCCTGGCGACTGAGGCGGAAGTCAATGAGAATGCCGGTATCAATTCTGCGGCCGGATTGTCTCATGATCCGTAAGACCGCATGGCCGATGCGCCGTTCCACCCGTTCCGCGTATAGCTCCAGATAGCGACCCTGCATGTCATCGAGGCGTTCGACCGCAGCATGGAGCAGATTGATGGCCAGGGGCGGGTGCTCGGACATGAGCCTAAGAATGGTCTCCCGGTTCCAGCCGACCACCTCTGTGGCACTGACCCCCCTTGCCGTAACCGGATATCGCTTCCCTCCGAAAACGGCCACAGCAGCCGTGATCTCGCCGGGGTTGATATACCGGACAATGACCTCTTTGCCCTCTTCGTGAAGTTTGGTCAGTTTGAGGCGGCCTTTTTGAACAACATAGCAGCGAAAGGCGGGTTCACCTTCTCGAAACAGCGTTGCGCCCGACAACATCGAACCCCGATGGCCTGAACCCAAGATATCGATCTGTTCTTTCTTTGGAATTCCATCAAACAGATCGGATCGCAAATAGGTATCTGAATCGTTAAAGAGATTGTTCATGAGGGCGCCCCAGATTCTCTGTTTCTGGATCTTGGCAGGGATTTTTTCAACAGTCGCCTTCAGCCAAGGGCCGGTTCACATTCGATCGGATTGATATGAATCTTCGCAGGTCCGGGCCGATGGCTCATCAGATAAGCCTTAGCCCGCACCGCACCCGCAATGGGCAGGATAACCAAACGTATTTTTGCAGAATAGTATGAGATAGAGGGATGTGTCAACAGCGCATTGCGAAGCGGATCTGTTCGAGGATATTGAGTTTTTGATGGGGGGTGCATATCTAAGGCGGGACGTACCCGTAACCCGATGTCGTCTCTTTGCTCAAAGCTGAAAGCTGAAAGGAGGGTGCCGGTTCAAGTTACCTTTGAGCTTTGACCTTTGAGCTTTCCGCTCTGAGGAGCATTGCTCTTCTATCGCGCAAGAATTTTCTTGTTTTTCACGACAGAAAACCAGGTACTGCTTGAAGGCTACTGACAATCACCTGGATTTGAAGATTGAACCGAGGAATATTTGTGATAGAATGAGGGCACGTTATTCGGAACCAAGTCGCCTATTTCCGGCGTTTCGATTGTGCGCGATATCTTTTCTTCTTTGTAACGCTCATCTATTTTGACGATCAGCTTGCTGTCCGGAAAAACTTTCCACAAAGCTTTTCGGCAGCTCGCTGGAAATAATTGGGGCATATGCCATGAAAAGACATGTTCTGCTCATCAGTGCCATTTGGATCGGACTGGTGAGCGCGTCATTTGCGTGGAACTATTTCAATGCCAAAGCAGAACAAAAGAATATGGCATTTCAGACGGCGAGGAGTTTTTTTAAACAGATTTTAGTGGATCGGGAATGGAATGCTCTGCACGGCGGGGTATACGTTCCTGTCACCAAGGATACCCAGCCGAATCCATATCTCGATGTTCATCTAAGGGAACTGAAGACCGATGAAAACATGCACCTTACAAGAATCAACCCTGCATTTATGACCCGACAAATTGCGGACATAGCAGCCAGGCAGGAGGGTATCCAATTTCACATAACCAGTTTAAAGCCCATCCGTCCTGAAAACAGGCCAACGGCTGTTGAGAAAAATGCACTGCAAGAATTTGAGAAGGGGGAAAAGGAATTCGGCGAGATCCTTACCAACAGCCAAGAAGACGCCTTTTTTTACATGGCGCCCCTGAAGACCACAGCGTCGTGTCTGAAATGTCACGCCGAGCGGGGTTACCAAGTGGGAGACATCAGAGGAGGAATCAGCGTGACCCTTCCATTCATCCCCAAAATTCCGTTGGTGCCATTAATAGTGGGACACGTTGTGATCGGTGTATTGGGCTTGTTCGGGATAGCCGTCTTCGGGACAAAACTCAACAGGGCCTATGAGGCGATGGAGGAGCAGGCAATCATCGATGGTCTGACCGGGATTCCTAACCGTCGCAATTTTTCAGATCGCCTGCCGAAGGAATTCGACCGAAGTCGGAGAGAGGGGTATCCCCTGTCTCTGATTATGATCGATGTGGACCATTTTAAAGCCTATAACGATATTTACGGCCATCAGTCAGGCGATGAATGCCTTCAAAAAGTAGCGCATGTCATCAAAACAACCCTGAAGCGTCCCGGTGACTTTTGTGCCCGATATGGGGGTGAAGAATTCGTTGTCATATTGCCGCATACAAACCTGGAAGGCGCCAGATCGATTGCAGAGAAGATCCGTGCGAATATCAGTGAGTTGAAAATACCTCATGAAAGATCAGCTGGTTCAGGCGTTGTAACCATCAGCCTTGGTTTGACGGTAAGAGATGGCAGCATGCCTATGTCTTATGAGGACCTGATCAAACAAGCGGACCAGGCCCTGTATCATGCAAAGGAAACGGGGCGAAATCGCATCGAAGTATTCAATGAGTTGTCTTAGGTATTTTCGCCTGATATTTGCTCCACCAGGTGGCAATTTTACTGTGCTTCGTAACTGCGATATAGTTTTGGTTTTGAGGTAACTGGTTTGCAAATTGGTTGCCCACACCTCGTATCTATTTGGACCAGACTGATCAACAATGTGTGTTATCATCATTCAGAGAGAAACACCAAGATCTGAAATAATCATGTCATCAAACGTTTTGTTCACGCCTTAAATAGACATTTATCCGCTTGATGTCACAGTACTTTTACAGGTTGATATATGAGCCATACCCACTGGCGGCCCAAGCGCCTGTGATCTTCTTCTAAGATCAAGGACGCCTTCCCGGCCGGAATGGATTTCCAAACAATTTCTTGCAGCCCGATGGTTGAGATATCTGATTAGAGAAAATGGAGCTTCACCTACATCATGTCAAAAATGGACCAATGGATTGATCATCAGCAAAATGTGTAATGGCGGCCCGAGTTATGGGGGTGGGGAGGCTTCGCGAGCTCACCTAAAAGGCTCGCTCGCCTCCCCACCATCCATAACTCGGAAAGGTACCAGTTTTATCCATAGTCCATCAGCTTCTATCGCAAGGGCCTCTCACACGGATTTATTGACGGCGAACGTTTGTGATACCGTGAGTCCGATCTTGGCCTCCATGGCCGGGGGTGAGATGGGCGGCTGCTGTATGCAGGCCTCAGTGGGTTAGACGTCCCGAGGCTCCAGAGAAAGGTTGATGACCGGCGTGTCAGAGGGGAGACTTTTTGTGCTCCACCTGGAGTTGGGAGCTTCAGGTGTCTATGTCTTGGAGAGGCCGGGCAGGGGTAGGGGTTGTTTGTCAATCTTCGGGTACAGAGTGTCAATTTCCCCCTGAATGTTGATGGTCAGATTGAAGGCCGTGACGATGCGGCAGTAGGTGCGGATGTCGTCCAGTTCCAGACGCCGCTCCCGCCGGTCCATGATCCACTTCCTACAGCCGTTCATTCCCCCGATAGGCTCGACAAGATTGTCGAGGTCTGGCGATTCTTGTCGAGGTCCCATTGGCGCGTTAGTATTTAACCTATTGAAATAGCAGCAATAAAGTTTCTGGCACGCCCCTTGCTTTTAGATCAGACAAACGCGGCCGGTGACGGCTGCGCCATTGGCGAGGGGAGTTCGGGAGGTCTATCGACCGGGCTTCATTGAATCTGAAATGGCCGTCTGAGGGCGGCAGAAAGGGAAGGGAGCATCATGGGTAAAGGTAGTAATCTGGTCGTTTTTGCAGGTTTGGGAGTGGCAGCGCTGATGATGACGGATGTGGGTGCAGGTTGGGCCGGCATCCCCGTTAACGCGGCTCGCAATGATGAAACATGCATCCTGACACAGAGTGGCGACCCGGCCCCGGTCGTATTGGCCGGTCGCGGGGGAGGCCGAGGCGGGCAGGGGAACGGGACAGGGAGTGACAGCACTGGATTGGGAGGAGGCGGCAATTCGGGCAGCGGTCAGGGATATGGGGTCAAGGATGGGTCCGGATCTGCGCCCAGGCCCCAGGACGGTACAGGCTATGGTGCACGCCAGGGTGCAGGCACCGGAGATTGCGACGGCACCGGACCCAAGGGGAAAGGCCGCGGCAAGCGGAACAATTAGCCGCAACAGATAAGTTACTTACAGACATTATAAATTAATTGAAAGGAGAAAAGGTTATGAAAAGGATTTTGACAGGTGGTATCTTGGCAGCGCTGGTGCTCTTCTTGAGCGCGGGATGGGGTCTGGCAGGCAACGGTAAGGGCGGCGGGGGACAGGGAGGCGGTGGTTACGGCACGGGGGTTTCGATCATTTGCTCCGGAGCGCCTGTTGAGTTTAAGGGCGTTGTGTCGGATGTAAGTTATGCGGGCAGCGGCATGGAGGTGACCGTGGAAGACGGCTCGGTCGTCATGGTCTACGGCATCGGTCCGTATCGCTACTGGAACTCTTTGGAAATTGACCGGCCCGTTGTCGGCGACGTGGTGACGGTTTCAGGGATGGAGGTGGATTTCAACGGCACATTGCGGATCGTTGCCATGTCCATCACCGTGGACGGCCAGACGACCGCACTACTGCGTGAAGCGTGTGCTGACGGTACGGGCGGACAGCCCCTGTGGCGAGGCCCGCGGAAAACCCAGGGACAATAACGGGAAAGACCCGCAGCCCTGAAGCATTTGTGGGCTTCATGACCTGAGACAGGAAAGGCCTCCTCGTGTGGGGCCTTTCCTTTTTATCTAACACAGGGTATATAAAAGAGGAGACGCCCCGCAAAAGGGCGCGGGATCTTCGACAAGGGATTAGGCTTTGGGCACAAGGCGTTAGGCGTCAGGCTCAAGGCGTTAGACCCAAGTTTTTTTCCCATCATCCAGCAACCAGGATCCGGCAACCAGCACCTTGGAACTGATCGCATCTAAAATAAAGATCGCTGTCGGCAAGGGACGTAAACGCCTGAGGCCTGCCTGGGCCTTATCCGGGCGCCGTTTCAATGCAGGCCTCGTGGGGGCGGCCCTCCTCTATTTTCTTCTGATGGTCCCCCATTCTCTGGCCGTGGACCTGACGGCTGAACTGACAGCCGGGTATGATTCCAATCCTGCCCTGATCGATCCGTCCGAGGCCTCCGGGTTTTCCGTGTATGGGCTCAGGGCCGGTCAGCCGTTGGGTTTGACCGATGATCTGAGCCTCGACCTGTCCGTGGAGGGAAGATACCAGGATTACTGGAGCGTGGGCGACAACTATCGGGTGCAGGCCGATGGGGCCATCACTTACTCCCTGGCCGAAGGCAAGTTCCTGCCGGCACTCATGGGAGAGGTGGCCGCCTATCGGGATGCGCTCATCGAGGCCGACGATCGGAACGAGGCTATGGTCGGCGTTCGGGCCGACTGGATCATGTCCAGCCGACTAACCCTGGGGTTCGAGCAGAGCTGCCGCTGGCTCAGCTATTTGAACTGGGCCATGCCTTTTTCCGGCAAGGGACAGGGGAGACAGGATGCAAAGGGCGGGAAAAGCGGCAAGCGGTCTTCTCCCGCGTTTCGTCCTGAGAAGGGATGGGAACCGTCCCCGTGGCGCCCGGATTCTGGTGAGAAGGGGAACAGCCCCCTGCATACGCTTTACCCCCCACGCGACAACCGCCTTCTCGCGACGGCCCTGAATCTGGACATTTTCATCCTCTCCTCCCTGACCGGCCGGGTCTATGGGGCCTATGGAGACCTGGACGCCTCGCTGGATATGGAATCGTACAGGGAGATCCAGGCGGGGGCCGCCCTTTCGTGGGCTCCGGCGCCTGAATGGTTGGTGGGGGTGGAGGCCGCGTGGTTCCGGACAAACTACCATCGGGTCCCGGAAAGCATCACCCGCGTAAGAGAGTCCAATGACCTCTGGTCCGCAGGGATCCAGGTCAGCAGGTTCTGGGGCGATTTCGAAATTTTTGGGCAGGCGGGGTGGAAGTCCGGCGATGCGCCCCTCGACTATGAATCCTATACCCAGACGGTTGTCCAATGCGGATTTTCATACTCATTCTGATGGGCGTCCTGCTCAACGGGTGGGTTCTCGACGCCTCGGGCGAGGACCTCTTTTTGGGCCGGGTCATTTCCGTGGACCGGGATGCCGGAAGATTGTCCGTCCTCCTCCTTGAAGAAGAATCCGATGGGATGGAGGGAGAGGGAAGCGCCGGAAAACCCGTGGAGGTCGCCATCCATCCGGATCGGCTCCCGAAAGCTCTCTCTACGGGGAGCATTGTCAGGATATGGGGCGACCTGCGCGAAGGGGAAAGCGTCCTCAATGCCGCCAGACTCTACGCAACAGGGAGCGGCGCCGGGGGGAAAGACGCCACCGGGGTACGACGCCGCATCGGCAAGGGCCGAGGCCAGTATGGCGGAAAGGGGGGCGGCAAGGGTCATGGCAGGAATTAGACGAGGTCTCCCCCTCTGGGCAGCCAACCTGTTTGTCTTTTCGCTTCTTTTCTGTGTTGTGACGGCCTATTTCCTGTGGCAGGTCCACCAGGCCAAGGAGGACTTTCTGTCACACGTGCGCGAACATGCTATCCTGGTGGCAGAAGTGATTCAACTGAGCGCCCGAGGAAGCGTCCTCTCCAAACAGGCGGCAGAGGAAATCCTCGAGTCATTTTTGCGTAACACGGCCCGTTTTGTGGGCTATTTGGACAAGGTGGAGCCGTTTACGGCAGAAGAACTGACCGCCTTTTCGCAAGAGGCCGGACTCACGGGGATCGGCATCCACCGAGGACCCGGAGAATATGTGGAAGGCCCGCCGGAGTGGCTCCCAAAGCATGATTCGGCCCTGTCTCCTGCTGAGGGGCTTCGACACCTGCCGAAAGAAGGGCTGTATCTTTTTTCAGGGGTTGATCAGGGGGCTCCGGGCCGGGTGATCGTGGGGATGAGCGATGCACAGGTCCGGACCATTCAGGAGCACCTGGGATTAGACAATGTGATCCGGACCCTTGCGGGGATTCCCCGAATAGGCTATGTGCGAATGAAGACGGCCCCGGGCGCGGTAATGGGGTCCCCGGAGGCGGCTTTCGTGATCATGAAGGAGGAGGGCGGCCTCAGGGTTGCCGAGGCCCGGGTCCCCATGGATGGAACGGAGATTGCCGTAGCCTTGGACGCCGGATATCTGGACCGCTCCATTGGACGTCTGTGGCGCGATTTCTTCATTTTTAGCGCGGCCCTTGCATTTCTCGGCATCGTCCTGTCGCTGATCCTCTACAGGCGTCAGGCCGTTCACATTGCCCAGGTCAAAGAGTTTGACAGGCAACTGGCCCTGGAACGTGAAAACGCCTCATTGGGCCGCTCCGCTGCCGCTATTGCCCACGAGGTCCGAAATCCCCTAAATGTCTTGGGCATGGGCCTCCAGAGGCTCCTGATAGAGGCTGACGAGCTGAGCGATGATCACCGCCACCTTGTTGATTTAATGCTCGAGGCGGTAAAACGCGCCAACGCCAGCGTGGAGGGACTTCTGAGATATGCTCGCCCCCAGAGGCCATTGAAAAAGGCCATGCGCCTCGATCTGTTGGTCGAGGACATGCTCCACCTGTACGCCCACCGCTGCGAGGCCTCGGGCATAGCGGTATCCCGGCAGATCAGCTTCCGAAGGTCGATCCCGGGGGATCCCGGCCTCCTGGGGCAGGTGGCGGAGAACCTCCTGAAGAACGCCATCGAGGCTCAAACCGGCGGGGGTGTTATCCACGTGGAGGTGTCCCCCGGACAGGACCAGGGGGTCTGCCTGAAGGTGACCAACAAGGGTTTTTCCCTGGAACCGGAATCCGCGGAACGTATTCTGGAACCTTATTTTACCACCAAGGCGGATGGGACGGGTCTGGGCCTGACCATATCCCGAAGGATCGTGGAGGCCCACGGGGGCCGGATGACGGTCCAGGTCCATGAACCCGGGACCGTGGAGATCTCGGTCTGGCTCCCCGCTGCCAGGGCCGGAAGAGGGACAACAGGAGAAAAGAGCACAGATGGAGGGGCCTCTGAATGAAAATCCTGATCGTTGATGATGATCCTACCCAGCGGGAATTGCTAAAGGGGTTCCTGGAAAAGCAGGGTTACTCCGCCCTGACGGCCCCTGACGGCCCGGCGGCCCTTCGCCTCTTTGAAAGGGAACCGGTCCATCTGGTGCTTCTGGATCACCGAATGCCCGGGATCAGCGGGGCCGTGGTGCTGGAAAAGATGAAGGGGATGAACCCGAGGGTGCGGATCATCATGATCACGGCCTTCGGCGATGTGGACACGGCCGTCACGGCCATGAAACTGGGCGCGTCCGAATTCATGGAAAAGCCCGTGGATCTATCCGTGCTCTTGAAGATGATCCGGCAGACCGAGCAGGAGATCGCCGTTGACGAGGATGTCGTGGTGGTGGAAGAGGCGGTGGCGGAGGGACCGCTCCCCCTCAAGATCATCGCCGAAAGCCAGGCCATGAAAGATGTGCTCTCCCTGGTAAGAAGGATGGCGGGGAGTCACTGGCCGGTCCTTGTCTCCGGAGAGACCGGGACCGGGAAACAACTGGCAGCGCATCTGATACACCTTCTGAGCCCGAGAACCGACGCCCCCTTCATTGTGGTCAACTGTGCCGCCATACCGGAACCGCTTTTTGAAAGCGAGCTATTCGGGCATCTGAAGGGGGCGTTCACCGGGGCCTCCCATAACCGGAGGGGCCGATTCGAACTGGCCGGCGGAGGTACGCTCATGCTGGACGAGATGGGTGAAATGCCCCTTTCCCTTCAGCCCAAACTCCTCAGGGCAATCCAGGAAGGAAAGATCTGCCCGGTGGGGAGCGAGGAGGAGAAGGATGTGGATGTTCGACTGATTTCCGCTACCAACCGCAACCTCAGAAAAATGGTCGATGACGGAACTTTCAGGGAAGATCTATTCTATCGCATTCGGGTCCTGGAGATCGAGATCCCTCCCCTGCGGCGCCGGCGTGAAGACATCCCCTCGCTTCTGGAACTCTTCCTGAAACGCTATGCTTCTTCTCCCCTTCGGTTTACGCCCGAAGCAGAAGACATGCTGATCAAGTACCCTTTCCCCGGCAATGTAAGGGAACTGGAGCACATGGTGCAGCGGACGGTTACCCTGACGAGGGGGAATTCCATTAGGCCGGCCGATTTGCCCCACGAAATCCGGCATTTCCAGGCCACGACCCAGGGCACCCTTGAGGAACGACTGGAGGCGGTGGAACGGGAAATGATCCTCTCGGCCCTTGAAAAGAGCGACTGGGTCCAGACCCGGGCCGCGGAGCAGTTGGGCATCAGTGAACGGGTGCTCAGGTATAAGATGAAAAAGAACGGCATTCAAAGGAGCGGCTCATAACGTCGCGACTCAACGGGGACGTATTGTGGGGAAAGACGTGGAGGTCTCATTACATCACAAGGGCCACACCCACAGCAGCATGGGCAGGCCGACCGCCACCACAAGAATGTCCGTCGGCAGACCCATGCGCCAGTAGTCGCCGAAGCGAAATCCGCCCGGGCCAAGGATCAACGTATTGTTCTGGTGCCCGATGGGCGTCAGGAACGCGCACGAGGCTCCAATGGCTACCGCCATCAGAAAACAGTCGGGGTTCGCGTTGAGTTGAGCCGCGGTGCCAATCGATATGGGGCACATTACGGCAGCAGTCGCCGCATTGTTCATGAAATCGGTCAGGAGCATGGTCGCCGCCAGAATCACGCCCAGTCCAATCACTGCATGTCCCCGGGCCACATACTCCATCAAGAACCGGGCGATCACCGAGGCCGCACCCGTGGAGGCCATGGCGTCGGCGACTGGAAGCATCGCTCCCAACAGTACGACCACCGGCCAGTCAACCGCAGTGTATATGGAACGAACCGGAACAATACCCAACACGACGAAGGCAAGGACCCCGGCTGCGAACGACACGGACGCAGGGAGGAGTCCCAACGCTGCGGCAGCAACGGCAGCGGCCATGATAAGGGTGGCGGTGAGGGCCTGGCCCTTTTTCGGAACCCGGATATCCCGTTCTGCCAGCGGGAGGCATCCGAACTCGGCGGCAAAACCCGACAAGGCTTCGGGCGTACCCTGCATAAGGAGTACATCGCCGGCCTGAATCGCCGTGGAACGGAGGCGTTTGATCGAGCGCCGGCCGTGACGGGATACAGCCAACAGATTAATGCCATATCGGGTCCGTAAATCGATATCCGTTGCCGAACGACCGATCAAAACCGCGTTGGGCATGGCAACCAGTTCTTTGATCACCACTTCGCCCGATTCGGTCCTCTCCTTGTCCTCCTCCGCTTCCTCGGGCTCGCGGATTTGCATCTTTCCTGCTTGGCCTTGCTTGTCCTCGTCCCCGTTTTCCGCGACGTCATCCTTCGGGGTGACCGGAACCTCCTCTTCGAGTTTGAG
>JAWOIH010000366.1:0-3263 GCA_046484725.1 Candidatus Desulfacyla sp.
TACGTCCTCAAGTCCGAACTACAGTCCGTGCAGGGCGTCAGCGAAGTCGCTGCCCTCTCTTTGGGGCTTGCGTGCTCAAGTCTCGGGTACCACCCCAAAGGAACAGAAATCGTTCTGCCGTCAGTTAGGTCAACAGACAATGTATCTTTGCTCACCTTGACGTCCACTGCATCCGGTACCGCGATTTCAACCGCCAAAATAGCCATCCCATGCCTCCAGGAGTTGTTCGTGGTTTTGTTCGATTATACCCCGAATCCGACTCAATTCCAAGCGGCTGAACCCTCCGCTGCTCTGAAGCCGGACAGGGTAAAGCCAGTACTTTGCGACTCGGGCCTCTCGCTCGACATGGATATGACGAGGTTCATCGCGATCACTGGCGTAGAAAAAGAACCGATATGGCCCTGATCTCATGACGGTTGGCATTTAGTCCCTCACTTTTCCAGCATCCCTTCGGGCGTCGAGTCCGGGAGACACGTGTTCCAGGAATTCGAACTGCCTTTTTCGTGCCCTACAGGCGCCTGGACTATCACCCACATATCCTTGCTAAACTCATTTCCAGTTTTTTGGCAAGCGACGCATGGGATATGCCCAATTTCAATTAAATTATTAAAGAGCGTCCCGCTGCCCTTCCAAAGGTTCCGCCGTAACGGCCTTGTTTGGAAATGATCCCGATGGCACCGGTCCTGCCGATCCACTGCTTGGGCGTCATGGTGAAACTGTTGAGCCCGGCCTGTTTTCTGAATCCGTCGAATTCGACGGAATTAAAATCCGGGTTATTCAGCTGCTCCAAGGGTAGATTGTCGAAAGTAGACGGCTCGTCATGTTCAACCTGATTTTTATGCAACCTTAGGGTTTTGTCAAATTGAAGACAAGATCTTCAGTGTCATTTTTGCTTGACAATATTCTGGAAACGTGCAATTACACATATATCTGTTGTGAAGGGGTCTGATGTGAATCTGAGTAATCAGAAAGAGAGACGGGAGATCGGGAAGACCTGTGCCTGCTTCAATCTCAGAAGGGCGGCCAGGCTCGTGACCCAGAGGTTTGACCGGGCCTTTCGGGAGGCCGGGCTCACGGCGAACCAGTTTTCCATTCTGATGTCATCTTATGATCAGGAAGGCATCCTTCTCACGAAAATGGCCGGAATCCTGGGCATGGAGCGGACCACGCTGAGCCGCAATCTCTCTCTTTTGGAGCGGCGGGAAGTGGTGTCCATCGAGCCGGGCGGGGACCGGAGAGAGCGGAGGATCGCCATCACAAAAAAGGGGGTTGAACTGCTGGGAAAGGCCCTGCCTCTGTGGGAGAGGGCCCAGAAGGAGGTCATGGAATCGGTCGGCCCGGAGGAATGGGAGGGGATGCTCACCGGCCTTCACAGGGTGGCCAAGGAGCTGTGATTTTTTTATGGACTTAGGTGTAAATACACTTAGTGGCCATTCGGCTATCAAGGATTTCCGTATGTAGCATTCAGATGTCAGCCGTCAGCACTCAGCTGAATGATTTGTTTTTCCATGTTTTTTTGCTGAAGGCTGAAAGCTGATTTCTGATCGCGCTCATCCGGTAAATGCCATTTCCGGATCAGTACCAATTAAGGGAGGACAAGACATGGCTGACGTGTATGAGGCATTGAGGGAACACCTGGACAACCTGCCTGCCGGGTTTCCGGCCACGGAAAGCGGTGTGGAGATTCGAATCCTCAAACGGCTTTTCAGCCCGGAAGAGGCGGAGCTTGCCAGGCATCTTCGGGCCAGGGTGGAACAGGGTGGAACCTGTTGCGGTCATTGCCGAGCGGGCCAAGGAGGAGATCCTGGCCGCGATCCCGGAAGGAGCCAGCGTGTTCCGGTGCGGCTCGATGACGGCCGTGGGTATGGGCCTGTGGGAAGACATGGCGCAACTGCCCGGTGTGGAGGTTTTAGACCCCTACAAGCCGGGACTCTCGCCCGAAGAGGGATTGCACATAAGGTGGAGAAAGGGCTTTGCACCGACTGCAGGTCGCCGCCTATTCAAAATGAGAAAGATTTCCATCGCTGCGTGCCCGACTCTCTTGTTGCCGTCAACGAAGGGATGATTCATCACCACCGCAAAACACAGTGAGGATGCCTTACTGACGATATCCGGATAAAGGTCTTTTTGATTGAATGTAACGCGCGGCTGACTGATGGCGGATTCGAGGGCTTTTATATCGCGAATTCCACGAGATCCCCCAGATCCGGAAATGATCTGGTCATGGATTTCAAGGACTTCAATGATGGAAAGATATCGCATCAGGCCAGTCGTTCATAAAGTTCCTGGTTTTTGGACAAAACTCTACGCATAGCGCTTTCAAACTCTGCCTCGGGTTGTGAAATGAAATCCTCAATCGAGGCAGTCACAAACTGATCAGGCAACAATCCGAACTTGCGGGCTTTCTCTTTTAACAGGGCAGCTTTGCTATCATCTATATTCTACAATGATTCTTGTCATGACGGTTACCTCAACTGTTTGTTTTCTATATAAAATACATCACTCCATGAGATCTATCAAGAGTCTTTCTTCATAATCGCAAAGCTCACCAGCGCCGCCCCGGATATTGAACCAAAAATCGCGATGTTTCCAGGCGTCTGGTGGAGCGGCTGGTTATGGATTCTCCCGGCGATATTTTAATATGAGTTTGGATACGAGCTTATCTACTGTGCAATTTTCAGCCTCCGCAATTTCATTCAGTTTGTGGAAATTTGCAGAAGAGATCTTTTTATCCAAAATCTTAACAGAATCATCATTCCATTGCAGAACGCCTCTGGCGCCCAAAACAAATTTTTCCGGGAACTGATTGGCTACTTTCTTTTTTGCTTCGTTCCACGCTGCGTTTATATCTCGTGAGGGTGACATTTGCCCTAATAAACCCAAATGAGCTACTACAACATCTTTGAGATTGGTGGTACCATTTGGCAATTGTGATAAGATCTCAACCATGGCCTTTGTCATCTTTGACTTTGATACGCCGACACCAAAGCCCGATCTTCTCATATCTGCGAATGTTCTCCTATTAAACATCAGTCAGTCCTCATATGCTTGTAATTCGTTTTTTTATGTGTTCATAACGATCCGGTCAGCCGCCGCGCTTTTTGGGGTCGGCTGGAGTGGCAAGGTTATACTTTTCTTTTTTTCTTTCTCCTCATTGTTCTTGGCACTTTTTTCTTTCCTTTATTTTCAACTGTTTCACGAAAGATCTCGTAGTGCCTTTTTACTCTCTCAATATAGGCACTGTCTGTCAGCAAAACCTCTTG
>JAWOIH010000403.1:0-15420 GCA_046484725.1 Candidatus Desulfacyla sp.
CATATGGGGGATAAACATACCCCGTGCCATAGACCACGACGCCGGCCGGGGCGACCACCGTTCCATAGTAGCCAGGGGTGTAGCCCACCACAACGGTTTCCGCCGTAGCGCCATAAACATACACATAGGTCACATAGTGGAGCGGGGACTCGAGGGGAATCGTATAGATCACTGCAGGGACCGCGCCTGCCACGGCCCAGGGCCCGGTCGGGGCATGTGAGACGAACCAGACGCCGTCCTTCAGGGAATACCAGGCGGCATTGTCCACCCGGATGACGGGAAACGGGGCATTCACCACGTATTTCAGCGGCGTTCCCTCAATGCCCTTGAGCTGGGGTTGGCCGTCATAATTAAACGTCAGGCTCGTTGTCCTCCGATCCACCTGGGCGGTCTGGGGGATGCTGTTGTCAATGATCGCCTCCTTGGCCTGAGGCGTTCCTGCCACCGAGGCAAGGACCGCTCCCTTTGGGTGGTTCTCGGGAATTTTGGCAAAATTCGGAGGCAACTGGTCGTGGGAAATGTATTCCCAGGGTCCTTTCTCCAGGTTCTTGGTATGGAACCACCGGCCCGAAAGGAGGGCATAGTACACCCCCTGTGTCGGGTCGAGAACCGCGTTTGCGTCGGTATTTGAGATCTCCAGGAGTCCTGTCCCGTCGATCGGGACAAGGGACGGCTCTCCTTGGGTCTGGATCCAAGGTCCTCACGACCTCAAGAAATCGTTACACCCTCAAAAAAACGATTACCATGACCTGGTTGCCTAAAAATATAGAACGGCCTGACGGGACCAGGCTCCGGATCTCCGGGAGCAGCAGGCCCCCCGCAATCCCGGAAATATGAAAATGGTTGATGTTTTCGTTTTTTTTGTATTTAAAGCGTTTACAGGATAAAAAACGATTTTTCATCATCTTTGCCTTGAGGGGGAATGGAGAAATGGGAATTAACAAAGAGCGAACCAACATGCAGACCCTCCACGGAAAGTTGTGCGTGGCCATTTATGAAAACCTGGGAGATGCGGTCTTGCCTGTGATAAAGAAAATTTATGGTGAATACGGATTCGAGGTCGGCACAGGCCTCAAAAGAAAATGGAAGCCAGCCGACCTTATTGCGGCCGGGGAGGCATTTGTTGATATGACCAACAAAACAGGCCTTCCTTCCAAGATAGAAATGAGAGACGGCATAGCCTACTGGACAGGATATCGCTGTCCTTTTGGCATTGAAAATACCTACAGAACCGTTTGCGAGGCCCTGATGGAAATGGACCGGCAAATTTTTTGCGCACTTTTAGGCGTGGAGAGGGATAGATTGGAGTTCACCATTCAAAAATCCCTCGCAGCCGGCGATGATTGCTGTCAAGGCATATTCAGGTTGTTATAGATGATATCAGGCATACACTCCTTTGGATGCCCTTTGGGCAGAGGCGATAGGCTCAACACCGATCAGCGTCGTAAGCGGCTCGTTGATCGGCGAGGCGGGCCGTTTGGCGATAAAGGAGGTTCCGATGCCTCACCCTCACTCCGGTGTTGAATTGAGCTGGACCATTGCCTCAAAAATGGGCAGCCTTTGCCCGGTCATCTCGCCGATCCATTTATCGTAGATTTCAAATATCTTTTTGGTTCGGCAAAGATCCGATATCACGCGATCCGCCACGAGACGAAAGTCTGCATCATTTCGCCTTACCGCAAATGCAAAAGGCTCAAAAGAGAATACGTTGGGATCAATCTCAAGTTTCATTCGGTCGTGCGCTTTTGAAGCGATGCCGATAAGCACGACCTGGTCAGCAGAATAGGCATCGATTTTTTTCTTTCGCAACGCATCCATGCCTTCTTCTGCTGAATTGAACAAAATAACTTCCGCACGTGTTGACGTTTCTCGGATGAGATCTTTCAAAAAGACGGCGGTCGTTGTGCCCTTCACGACGCCGATTCTCTTTCCATCAAAACCGGATGCGTCCCGATCGGTATTGTCTTTTAAACGCATCAGGGAGGCGCCGGTGACAAATGTCAATTGCGTAAAGTCCACGAGTTCGCTGCGGGAAAGCGTTTTAGTCGTTGCGCCGCAGAGTATGTCGATTTTTTTAGCCCCCAGGGCTTCAAATCGATTTTCCGCTGTTACGGGGACATATTCAACCTTTACGTCCGCGCCGATTCTCTTTTCAATTTCAGTTACGATGCATTTAGAGAGATCAATGGAATAGCCATTCGGGGTACCGTCCTTTTCCAAAAATGACATGGGGGGTTCAGACGCACGATAGCCGATTCTGATTTGGCCGGTCTTTTTAATCTGTTGAAGGGTTCCTGTGAGTTCTTGGGCCGCCACCGGGCTCGCAAAAAAAAGGATACATAAAATGATTGCCAGTTTACGTCTCATCATGCTTTTCTCCTTCATTCAAGAGGGTGGATTTTCCGGAGCGCCTGACGCCCTTGAGAAAGAAAATTACGCCGGAGGTCGCCTTGTTGGCTGTTTCATCTTCATCATCAGGACGATGTGCCGTCGCCGATAAAGACTTGTCCCAGAAATTCCAACCCTGAAGAACTTTCATAGGCCCTCTTTGCTGCGCGTCTTCCGTCTCCCGGTTGCACGCTTGCCATTCCAAAGGAAAATATCACGAATGATCGGGAGATTTCAACTGAAAACATTCCGGCGAGTCGGGAGAATGGGAGGTCCACAGGGATCTCCTTTATATCCTTACATTTCGCCTTATCAGGCGATCCGCGGTGCGTATCCGCTGGCAGCACGTTCATACCTGAATTTTAAACCAAGTGACGCGAAAAATGATGGATGAGCTTTCGAGCCCGATTATTGTCGGCGTCCCTTTGGCACAAGAAGATTTCGAGATTTACCAAGCAGTTGGATAGAGGCAGTGCCCTGAAATCGAAGCGCGGAAGGAAGCGGAAATGGAGCGGGACAGGGTTATCGAGGAATTGAAACAGGCTCTCTCGGAAGTGAAAACATTGCGCGGTTTTCTGCCCATATGTGCAAATTGCAAAAAGATCCGGGATGATAGAGGATATTGGAACCGAATAGAAGCCTACATAGAGGAGCACTCAGATGCACAGTTCAGCCACGGTATCTGCCCCGAGTGCGCCAGAAAATTGTACCCCGCTTATTACAAAGAATGAAGGGGTCGAACGGAAGACAAGCCTTCTGCCGTTCAACTTTTCGGGCGGGCATAATTCAGGACGCCCCTGACGATCTTTTCGGCATCGCGCTGTCGCAGCTCCTCAAAACGGAGGGCCCAGGCATGGTCGGTATAGGCAAGATTGCGGACCTCAAGTACCACCTTGACGCCCGCCGGGTTATTTCGCAGCACCCCCAGATTCTGGCCCCTGGCATAGGCCCCGGCGCCTAAGGCCGTAAGAACCGATTGCGCAAATTTCCTGGAAGGCGCGTCCTCATATCGGCCGTTCCGGCTCTTGTAATATATAACCAGGGGGGCTTCAGGGGATCGATGATCGATATCCGCATGAAAGGACAAAAACATGCGGCGATGTTTCGGCACGTTATTAAAGGCTTTGGCCGCGATATTCACACGGAACGAAAGGTTTCCGTTGCGGCCGCCCTTAGGCCAATTTGCCGCGGAGTTGTTTCTGTTGTATGCCTCGCAGTTGTAGACCTCATTTTTCTCATTCACGAATGTCCGGGTCGGCGGATTCGAACCACGGATCAGGTGATTGGGGCTCAGCACGGTCATGGTGACCGTTGCGCCGTGAAGCCGCAGCAATACATATACCCGCAAGGCAACATCGTAGACATACTCGTGCTCCACCACATATACCTTGTCGCCGTTCCCGTCCAGGTTTTCCACCACGGCCCCCGGATCGAGCCCGCCGTGACCCGGATCCAGCACAATGTGCCAGCCCTTTAAACCCTGACTCAGGCGCCCGAGCCGATCAATTTTCTGATCGAATGCGCAAAACAGGGTCCGGGCCTGGAGATACGTTTTCCAGAGCGACAGCCGGGGGCCTTCAAAATAGTCCGCATGCAACTGTTGCTGGGCCTGGGGGCCATGACCGTAATAGGGTCCGCTTCCATGCGAGATTCTATTGAGATTACAGGAGACATGAACCAGACTATCCCAGTCGATTTCGCGGAGTTTGAGCCGATCCCTTTCACTGCGGAGAATAGGATTCACCTTGAGCTTCTCTCCAGGATGGATCACATATCCCCGCATGTTGTTCAGGTTTCTTAATTCGGAAACGCTCATCTGGTGCAGGCGTGCAATCCTGCCCAGATAGTCGCCCGCCTTGACGGTGTAGACCGCATAGGGCACCGCTTGTTTGGGGCTCAGCTGCAGTTCCTGCCCGGGATAGATCCGGTCCGAAGAGAGGCCATTCAATCTCTTGAGTTCCCTCACCGACATCCCATAGGCATCGGCGATTTCCCACAGGGCATCGCCTCGTTCCACGATATGAATGTGGGCGCGCGTTGCCTTGAGCCGCAATTCCTGACCGACAAAGATCCTGCTTCCTTCAATATCATTGAGCGTGGCCAACTCGGACACTGTCGTCTGGTACTTGAGGGCAATGGACGACAGGGTGTCCCCCGAACGAACGATGTGAACGGCCTCATCCAGGGAAGAGGGGCGAAGTTGCAATCGCTGTCCCGGAAAAATACGGTCGCCCTTCAGACGATTCAGCTGTCGCAACAGCCCCACGCCTGTATCGAATCGCCGGGCGACGGCGGATAGGCTGTCTCCCTTTTTGACCACATACTCAAACGCTTCCTCCGGCGCTGCTTCCTTTTCCGACGAAACAGCGAGCTTGAGTTCCTGCCCCGGATAAATCCGGTCCCTATGAATCCGGTTCAGTCGGCGAAGGGCGGAGAGGGGAACCCGGCATTGAGCGGCAATTTCAGAAAGGGTGTCCCCGCTTCTGACCACATAGGATGTGGGCGGCGCCGGCGGGCGCACTTCAAGACGCTGTCCGGGGAGGATTTTGTCCCCAGAGAGGCCGTTCCATTGCCGTAATTCCTCCACCGAGATTTCATAGGACAGGGCGATCCCGCTCAGGGTCTCCCCCCCTCTTACAACATGGGTGATCACAGCCCCGTTTGTCTCGGCCCGGCAGTCCGTCGAAAGGCCCCCGAATAGGAGCAGCCCTGATAACACCTGGAAAAGAACAAGGCAGAGAAGCCGCTTCAGAAGAGACGATCTGTGCAGCCGGAGAAAGGCTGTAAGCGCTCTTCCCCTCATGCCGCAAAAGCAAACAGTGACCCCCATGACTCAAGTCCTTTTCACATGGATTTCAGAAAGTCGGGAATTCATGAACGAAAACAATGCGCACCAAAGGATCCACCCGATCAGTTCAGGGACGCTTTATCCTGTCCCACTTTTCTGATATTTTTAGCTTCAGGTCCCAGGGGTGTTTCATCCACATCAAAAAGCACCCGATCTCCGCCGTTCAGCCTCCTGTATCCGTCCATCATAATGGAAGATCGGTAAAAAGATACCTCTTTCCCATCGTCTCGAGTGATAAAGCCAAAACCTTTCTGTTCACTGTAGCTGTTTACAATTCCTTCCATCTATGAATAAACCTCCTGTTATTGAACAATTATATACCGGGACCGGCCTCCGGCCCCGGCAGGGCGCCCCTTACAAGGGCCCAACCCATTATTTCAGTTTGCGGACTTCATCCATGTATTCCCGGGCCTTTGCCCGAATGAATTTTTTCCCTGGCTGCTTGTCTTCTTTTAATCTTGACATGGTTTCCGTGTCAAGATGAAGCGCATGGAAATATCCGGTCACAAACGAAACCTTCATATTCTGTAAGCGCACGCTCCCACAACTTTGCCTGACTTGACATCGGGTTCAGGATCATGAGGCATGATAAGGCTGTTAATACAGAGATGCTTCTTCTCAAACTAAATAACTTTCTTTAGTTCCCGATTAAGAATATGTTAAAAAACAGGGCCGTCGTTTCCTCTGCCAAAAAGAATGCGTTGAAGTTCCCGATGGGTGAAATAGGGATCATCCCCGCGCAGATACGGGAGCAAGATCCGCTTCTGTCGCAGGAGGTCTCTCGATATCTCGCCGGAAATCACATCCTGCTCATATAGGGCGGCCTTGGCCATCTGCTGGCCAAAGGGATTGACGATTTCGCTCCCCCCCCAGAAGCTGAAGGTCTCTTTTTGCGGTTGCCTGGCGGCCCTTTCAGCGGCGCTGAGGTTGGCCGTCTCGACGGCCAGCATGGACACGTTTTCTCTCCACGCCTCTTTTCCCACCCGGTTCGCACAGATGTTGTAGATCCCGAAGATTCGGGAATAGAACTTGTTGATCACGCCCCAGCTCTCGATATTGGAGAATTCCGTTCCCATGGAACCCTGGGAGGAATTGAAAATGGTGACAAAGATATCGGCCTTCTGCACCACCCCCAGATAGGGGAGGGACGGGTGCCAGAGGTCGTTACAGATAAAGACCGCAACAGTGAACCCATGGAGTTTGAACACGGGAACCTGCTTGCCGGGCGAGAAGAATTTCCGCTCTTCAAACACGCCGTAGTTGGGAAGGTTGAGCTTCCGATAGGCACAACAAATCTCGCCGTCCACGGCCACCAGGGCGGAGTTATAGAAATTCATGGACGGGGATTCTTCGATAAAGCCTACGACAGCAGCGGTTCCCTGTGTGGCCGACACCAGTTCCTGGATCTCTGTGGAATCCAGTCTCAGGGCCAGTTCATGGTATCGCTGTCCCACAAAATAGCCGGTCAGGGCAAGCTCGGGGAAAACGATCAGCTGGGCGCCCTGATCCTTCCCCTGATGGATTTTCTGGATTACATCATCCAGATTGGCCTTCAGATCGAACAGGATGGGATAGGTCTGGTAAACCATCGTCTTCATTTTTCAATCCTCCGCAATCTTAACTTGAGAGTCCAAAGTTCTCACGTCATGCCGGACTTGATCCGGCATCCAGAATATTTAACTTATCAAAAAGACACTGGATTCCGACTTTCGCCGGAATGACGGCCCGAAATTTATGCATTCAATAAAATCAATACATTACGAGAACTTTGGACTGTGGAGATCCTTAAGACAGGAAGTATTTTCCGGTATTCTTGAGGGTATGATCGTCCCTCATGTAATTCGCCTGGCTCCCGTTGCGCATAATGACCTCGAAACCATCGGCATCATAGGGCACATCTTCAAGATCCGGGACATTCTCAGGGCCGGTTTCCCGGCAGATCTCCACATGCCTTTCCAGCTTGGCTATGGAAAAGGAGATCAGCTCCCTCAAAAACCCGAAGGAATGGCGCATCTGGTGAAAGCCGTATTTTTTCATCAGGCCGAAGCCGTAGGCCGCCTCTTTTTCGGCCGCCTCATTCGGTCGATCCTGGCTGGTGGTGCAGGCGGTCTGAATCGACGGGATATCCAGCCGCCGGTTCACCTTTTCCTGGAGCAGGTTGGCGATGTTGTGAGACCGAAGGCCCAGATCCACGGCATAATTTTTCTGAATATTGGCGATGGAAGGGAGGCCTGCATGAACCACCATTATCCCGGGATTGACCAGTTGGGCCAGGGTGATGCCGAAGAGGGCCTCGGCATGGGTCAGGGTCACGAGCCCCGACATGGAATAGGGCCCGGACAGCCCTGCCATCGGCATGGTCGAGACATAGATCGGGATCCCTTTCCTGATGCATGAGAGAAACGGGTCGATCATGCTCTCGATGACATTGAGCGGGCTGTTGATAATGGAGAACTGGACCGTGATATTTCCACGGCCCTCATGGATCTTCAAGGCCCGGTCGATCCCTTCATCGGTCAAGGCGGCCACGTAGATCGGCTTGGTGCAGTTCTCGACAATCGTGTCCATGACCTTGACTTCCTCTTTCTTGATCAAGACCCCCCGGGCCATGAACCGGACCACGTCCGCCTCATCCACGATGGCCGCGATGCGGGCCAGGTGATCAAAGGTGGGTTCCACCAGCTCTCCGGTCTGATCGTCATAGACAAAGGGGGCGGTGCCCCCCACCCCGAAGGAATCCTCCGGGATCCAGTACTGATCCCTCTTGGGCGCCGTAGAAAGGGCCTGCTCGATCAAGGGCGTCAGGACGTGGATATGCCCGGCGTCTTCATCAAAGGCCGCGAGGCCGGTATCCTCAAAGACCTGCCGCACTTCTTTGGAAACGCATTTGACCCCCACCTCCTCCAGCACCCTCAGGGCGTCGGTGTGTATTTTTTCAAGAATGCCGTTCACATTAAATTTCATGAATCTGTTTTCCTTTCCGTCAGACCCCCACACGCATGCCGTCATAGGCAAACGCCATGTTGTCCAACCCGCTCTCTAAGGCCCGGTAGTCGTCATACCCCCGGTTCCAGTACTCCTCCATATGGACAAAAACGACCTTTTTTGACCGGATTCTCCGGGCCAGGGCCACTGTCTCTTCAAAGGTGTAGAGGGTCTTTCTCGAAATATGATCCCACGGATATGTGAAGTCGTGTCTGAGGCGGTCCTCAAACATACCGGGTTGTATCACCAATAGATCGGCCCCTGCCACCTCTGCTCGTCCCTCGGGAAACGGTTTGATGTCGCACGGCGCATAAACCATCCTTGCCCCCTGCTTTTCAAAGACATAGACAAACGATGTCTGGGATCCGCGGTCCACGGGAAGGGCTGTCACCTCGGTGTCTCCGATCCGCGTTGTCCGGTCAAAGACCCTGCATTCCACAAACCCCTGCATCACGTAGAAATCGATGAGCGGACCATATATGGAACGGATATCGCCGATTCTGTCCATCAAGGTGCGGGGCAGGAGAAGTCGGATCTTCTTTTCCCTGTAGGCCTTCCAGGTGCGGAAATCGAGGGTGACCTGTTCCACCACCCGGAACCCCTCCACATGGTCCGGGTCGAGATGGGTGAACATGAGATAATCGATGCGATCGATCCCGGCCCGGTTCAACTGAAGGGCGATCTCCGCCGGGGTGTCTATAAGAAGATGCGCGTCGTGCAGAAAGGCGGAAGGGCCTGTCCGTTCATAGGGACGTCCCCTGGACCGCGCCTCACGGCATACCCGGCACTGGCAAAGGGGCTTGGGGATGACCATGCACCCCCCTGAGCCGAGAATCGTGAGATCCATTCGGTTTCCCAGAAACCCTTCCATCAACTCCAGGGAAACGGACTGTGAGAGACCGGGTGCAGGCGCCCTTTTTCGTAGCGATCGAATTGAAAGGGTTCGAGGAGCCTCTGCTTTTCGCCCATCACCTCTTTGGCCACCAGCTTCCCCACGCCGATCATCTTGTACCCATGATTGGAATCCAGGATCATATAGCAGTTCTCCTTAATGGCATCAAATATGGGAAAGCAGTCGGGCGTAAAACAGCCCAGGCCCCCGGAGGGCTCATCCTTGTACTTCTGATAGGTGTTCTCATAGCGTTTCTGGGCATGTGCCAGGGCCGAGGTCCACATGTGAACGAACTCGGGCGTCACCGTAAAATCAGGAGAATCGATCCCGTACGGATCCACATTCACCTCCCCCTCCACGATGTAGGGCGCCGCCCCTCCCTGGACCCCTCCGAAGCTGAAGTCGGGCTTATAATAGATGCCCCACATCTGATCGGTTATCAGGGATCCGTCCTCACTGGAATAGAGCGGGGCCTCCGAATCCAGGTGGATGACCGGGGGCATCTTTCCCTGGTTGTTCATGGCATATCCGGGATCTACGCCGAGGGTGCCTTCCACCAGGCACCAGTAGGTCCACATCTGATTTCCGGGATGGACAACGCCGTCCGGGCCCAGGATGTCGATCTCATTGGGAAGACCCAGCATGTCCCAGAAGCCCTTGGCCCAGGGACCGGGGCCCACGACCACCCAGTCGCACTGGATATCCCCTTTTGAGGTTTCAACAGCCGTCACCGAGTCTTTGTCTGTCTTGAACCCGGTGACCGCCACCCCGGTGAGGATGCGGACCCCTTCGGCCTCGGCCTTGTCCGCCAACCGGTAGAGGGACCGCATCTGATTGGCATAACCGCCCATCTTCTCGTGGAGGACCGAGGTGATCCCCTGGGCCTGCCAGTCGTCAAAGATATTTTCCCGCATGTAGTCGAGGCAGTCCTTTTCGCCTTCGATAAACAGGGATTGGTAACCGATATCCTTCTGCTGGGCATAGATCTCGGCGACATCCGCGTGCATGGATTCAGGGGAGATCTGCATATACCCTACCGGATGATACCCGTATGCCTCCCCGTCCTCCTCCCACAGGGCAACGCTGTGGGCCATGAGTTCACGCATGGCGGGTTGAAAATAGTTGTTGCGGATGACGCCGCAGGCAATGCCTGAGGCCCCCGCGCCGATGGATCCCTTGTCAATGACCAGGACATCCTTGCCCGACCCCCGCTTTCTCTGCTTCAACTCCTTGGCCAGATGCCAGGCCGTGCTCAGGCCGTGTATCCCGGCGCCGATGATAATGTACTTATAGTGTGTAGGAAATGACATACGAACTCCTTATCAATAATTTTTGAGGTTGCTCGTTGCTGGTTGCTCGTTGCTGGATACTGGATGCTGGGTGCTCGATGCTGGATGAGAACTCCCTGCTCCCTGCTTGCACCTCTGAACCCGGAAGCCGGCCGCACGTTAACATACTGGAACACTGGAACTCCTCAAACCCTCAATCCCTCAATTCCTTAATTCCTCAATCCCTCAATTTCCCAATTCCTCAATTTCCCAATTCCTCAATTTCTGTAAAGCATTCCATGGGCGCCTTACTTGAATGGGTCCCACCGGATGGTCTGCTTCTCGTATGAAGGGGGAAACAGCTTTAAAAACTCGTCGTAATAATATAACTCCTTGAATGTGGCAAAGGGGAGGCCGTAAGCGGCCTTGGGCCGTTGCTTGATCTCGCCCGGATCGATCTTTCTCGAAACCAGCTCATCCATCACATCATCCATGCCCGCCCCCATGGCAAACCTCAGCTTTTCACGGTTGGCAATTTTCTCGGGAAGCATATCCCTGCACGCCTCACGCAGGATATATTTTTCCACCTGCTTTTCCCCATAGATCTTCCAGTCCATCGGGATCTTCTTGCTGAAGGCCACCACCTTTGAGTCCAGGAAGGGGGCTTTATAGGCCACTGAATTGGCCATCCATCCCCGATCCAGTCTTCTCAGGGCCGTGTTGTAGGCAATGTCCAGCAGCTTCTGGGCCAGACGTTCCCGTTGTTCCGAACTCTTGACCTTGGGGTTTTTCAGGACCATCCGGTAACCTCCGAACAGCTCATCGGCGCCCTCCCCCACCAACACGGCATTGCTGGAGGACTTAACGATCTTGGAGGCATAGTAATTTGAAAGGATTCCCGATATGCAGTCCTCATCAAAGCTCTCCAGATACCATATGGAATCGGAGATGAAATCCACGATATCGGATTCCGTGATTTCATAGACATGGTGTTTCAGCCCCAAGAAGTCGGCCATGAGTCTGGCGTTTTCCAGGTCCGGTCCTGGCGCGCTCTGAACGGCTACAGTAAAAAGCTTCAGGTCGGGATTGTACTCCTTTGCAATGGCGGCGATAATGGAGCTGTCGAGCCCCCCGCTCAGCGATACGGCCTCCACCCCTTCCATCCGCTCCGCAACGGCCTCTATCAGAAGCTCCCTCAATGTCTTTATGGCATCATCCAGCTGGCCAAGCTCGGGTGTTTCAGGAACAAAGGGGTCGAATTCCTTCATCCCCTTCTTGGTGCTGTACATCTGTCCGGGAGCCAGTTCCCGAACGTCGAACTGGATATGATCGATAAGCCCTTTCATCTCGGAACAGAAATAAAATACATTGTCGTGGTCCCCAAAGAAGAGAGGTCTGGCGCCCACCGGGTCTCGCGCAAGGATCACCTCTTCATCCTTTTCCACCACTGCGCAGACAAAGCTCCCGTCCAGCCGTGAAAAGCACCCCCGTTCATATTTCTCCCAGTATTCTATAAACAGATCCAGGTCGCTCTGACCATCCGGTCTGTCATTATAGAGTTCTCCATCAAAGAGGATATAGGGAGGATCATTGTTGATGGACGTACAGTGGGTGGTCCTGGGTGTCAGATTGATCTCACATGCCCCGACGGCCCCCCGATTGTCGGGGAGCGTTCTGACGTGGACATTATCCGGACCCCGGTGCCGCGTCAGCTTGATCATCTTGCCCAGCGGTTTGGTGCTGTCCTCTTCAATTTTTCCATGCTGCGATACGATTCCGCAAATACTTGCCATTTGAAAAACCTCCAAAAATAATGATGGTCCCGTAACAGAAGACGGATTCGAAAGACTGCCGACTCGCTCTGAACCGCGAGACAGTTCAACAGAATTTCATGTTAATTGACGAAAATCCTGCCCAGGTTGGCCGTGGTGAGGGGGTCTTCCATGTACATCCCCAGACCGATATTTCTGATCGAATCCATGCCGCGGTCGTCGTACACCGGCATCTCTATCTCCGGCGCATCGTCAGGGGTCACCTCCTGGGCGATCTGGATGCATTTTTCCAGTTTCTCAAAGGAGAAATCGATCAGGTATCTGAGGAAGGCAAAGGGATGCCGGATCATGTGGACCCCGTACTTCTTACAGAGGGCCTGCCCCATCCGCGCATCGGCATAGGCCTTTTCCGTAGGATCCTCTTCATGGGTGGTCCCGGCGCTCTGAAATGAGGGGATATCCAGCATGAGGTTTAAATGGGCCATAAGAATGTTCAAGAGATTGTGGCTGACCAGCCCGTAGTTGGGATTGTATTCAATGCTCGGGTCCGCAATGGTGGGATAGCCCGCATGGACGCAGGTTGCGCCGGGATTGAGCAACTGGGCCGCACAGAGGCCGAAGAGGACCTCGGCATGGGTCATGGAGAGCACCCCGTTGTAACAATAGGGCGCACTGATGCCGGCCATCGGCATGGCCGAGATAAAGACCGGAAGGCCCGCTTTCACGACCTTGACAAAGTGGTCGGAGAAGTTCTCATTCACCTCCAGCGGGGGCCGCGTGAGGCAAAACACGACCATGATGTCCTTTCGCTCTGCATATATCTCCCTGGCCCTCTCCAGGGACTCATCCGAGGTTACCGCAAAATAGAGCGGTTTGCTGCAATTCTCGGCCATGATATTCATTTGCATGACCTCATCTTTCAGCTTAATGCCCCTGCCCATCCCGGCTACAGGCTCATGGGCATCGGCGATCTGTGCAATACGCTCGGCATGTTCAGGGGTGGGAAAAATGCCACCCATTCCTTTCTCGTCGTCGTAGACGTAGGGGGCCGTGCCCCCGATGAAAAAGCTGTTTCGGGGTACAAAGAAGTCGGATACCCCCGGGACCGTCTCCAGGCATTTTTCAACCAGCCCGGAGGTTACAAAAATCCGGTTATCATAAACAACGGCCTCACCATCGGCCGCAAGCCCCTCAAACACCTGTTGAATCTCCGGCTGCGCGCAGCCGACGCCCAGGTTCTCCAATATCCACAAGGCATCCTGGTGCGATTTGAGCAGCATGTCCACGGTGTCGTGTCCAAAAGCCGCCTTGGATGCTTCCACCTGTTCCGTATTCATTGTTTTCTCCTTTTGAATGTTTATGAGAACCCGATCCTGAGCCGGGGCACCACTCAACGCGCCCGCTTCCGGACGACGCCATCAGTAATAGACACAAAAATTTTTCAGGTTCTTTCTGTTTTGATTTGATACCATGCGACACGATATGATATGATATCATGTTATTTGAGCTGAAATAATCATATACCAAACAACATTGCGTGTCAAGAAAATCTTAGATTCTGTTTTAATGTATTTAAATTATTGGGGATAATCAGTGAGCTAGAAGCTCAAAGATGAAAGGGGAAAGGGGAGAGGGGTTATCAGTTATCGGTAAATGGAAGCTCAAAGCTCAAAGCTCAAAGATGAAAGGGGAGAGGGGTTATCAGTTATCGGTTATCGGGAAGAGAGGACACCCCGGTGAAACCCCTTCGGGAACTCCTTCGGAGTTGTTTCACGGGGCAGGGAGGACGGCAAACAGAGGGGAAGCGCCATGCGCCTGCTCCATGCTCCCTGCTCCATGCTCCCTGCGCCATGCTCCCTGCGCCATGCTACGTGACGTCCAGATCCTGCACATCCAGCATGTCGATAAGCCGTTTGAGGGTCAGGGCGATATGGTCGATTTCAGTGGGAGAGAGTTTGTTGAGTCCGTCAATAATCTTGTGCTGTATGGGCGGGGGTGCGTTTTCAGCCAGTATCTTGCCGTTCTTGGTCAGTTCCACCGTAATCACCCGGCGGTCGTGGGATACTCTCAGCCGCTGCACAAGGCCTTTTTTCTCCAGTCGATCGATAATCCCCGTAACCGTACTGGAATTGACCATCACGTGCCTGGCAATCTGGGACGGAGAAAGGGGACCGTTTTCGCGAAGGGCGATCAGGCAGTTGATCTGGGCCGCGCTGACATTGTAAACCTTGTTCAGTTCCTTGGTATAATGCTCTCCCGCCTGCATCAGCCTGCGGATGGCATAAATGATCTCTTTGGTACGTATCGTGTGAATATCTTCAGGATTTTCGCCGGATACGTCACTATTCTCTTGAGACATCATCGGTCACCTATGGAAAACGGATTTAACTGTCTGTTATCATAAAAAGAGATTCCCGGGCAACAAAATAATTGACCGAAGCCCTGAAAGGAGCGTCTATGATCCGATTGACGCAGGTTTCCAAGTCGTTTGACAACGGCTATTCCTATGCAGTAAAGGATCTCTCTCTGAGGGTGGAACCGGGAGAGACCCTGGTCCTTCTTGGGTCATCGGCATCCTTCAGACCATCCCGAGTCTGACCATGCTCGCCTTTCTCCTGGCCCTGCTCCACAGGATCGGCGCCCTGCCCGCCATCATCGCCCTGACCCTGTATGCCCTTCTTCCCATCGTCCGCAACACCCTCACCGGCCTGGAAGGCGTATCCCCTCAGGTAATGGAGGCGGCCAAAGGGATCGGGATGACCTCGAATTTCTGGAGGTAAAGGACCTGGACCCCGCTATTATGTATCAGGCCATGGCCAATAGGGAGGTGGATGTAATCTGCGCCTTTGCCACGGGCGGCCGGATTGCCGCCTATAACCTGACGCCGCTGGAGGACGACCGGGGCTTTTTTCCTCCTTATCAGGCAGTCACGGTCGTCAAAGCGCAATGCCTCGCCGCCCATCCTGAAGTGGGCGCGGCCTTATCCCTCCTTGGGGGTATGCTCGACAACGCCGCCATGCAGCGTCTTGACTTCGAGGTCGATGGAAAGAAGATGTGCCCGGCAGATGTCGCAAGAGGATTTCTGAAGGAGAACTTGAAATGGGGGGTGATATGGAAATGGAAAGGGAGAGGGTATCTTCAGGGGTCGGTGAGTTGGACCGGCTCCTGGGGGGGCTGTTTATCGGGGATAATGTGGTGTGGTATGACGATGCGGGAAGCCTTGCGTCGCTCTTTTGCATCAACTTTATCCAGACCTCTCTGACACAG
>JAWOIH010000390.1:0-5478 GCA_046484725.1 Candidatus Desulfacyla sp.
AATGGCCGAAGCCCTGGCCATTTCAAGGCCGATAGCGCCCCCGCCGATAATGACGGCCTTCTCCACAGCGCCCCCTGCCACCTCATTCTTGATGGCCACGGCCCCTCCCAGATCCGATACCGTGAAAACCCCGCCTAAATCGACACCCGGTATCGGGAGCCGCTTGGGTCGGCTTCCGGTAGCCAAGACAAGCCGGTCATAAGGGAGGATCTCCTCCCTTCCGTCCAGAACGTGTTGAACATGGAGTTCCTTTCGGCTTCGGTCTATGGAAACGGCCCTGACATTGGTGAGCACATCGATATCTTTTGCATTCTTGAAGAATTTCTCGTCGCGAAGCATATGAAAACTGGTGGACTGGAGCTGGCCTGCATCGCTCACATCACCGGACACAAAATAGGGGATTCCACATCCCCCGTATGAAATCAGATCGCTTTGATCGATCATGGTGACCGTTGCCTCGGGTGCCAATCTCTTGAAACGACAGGCGGCCTTCGGTCCCAGGGCCACCGCACCCACAATGACTACATTCTGTTTCATATCAAGACTCCTTTACTCCTTAGGATGAGACGATTCCCTTATAAACCATCAACGGAAATATTTCCAATAGTTTTGCCACAATATTCGCACCGTCCGTCAAGAGGCGCCATGCGTTGCGCTTCTGAACAGCCGGTGCGGGAGACCACCGCGCTGCGGTTTACAATTTGTAAAATTAATCGACATGCTTTTCTGTAAACGGGACTCGCCATGTATCGGTGCCTTACGAAAACATAATAATAATTCAATTAATTATAGCCTTTTTGGCCGCGATTCTATACTATTGGCACATCGGTTGCTATGCTGTTATTGCAGCAGGCAACGCAGTCAAGAAATCGTACGGCCATCCCGAGGTTCACCCGGGGAACGTGTAATGAAGTGAGGGGAATGCCCATCAGGGCTATTATATAAACAGGGCAGGCGATCCATGAAAAGAAACCGGCGGATCGCAGAAAAGAAAGGGAGGTGCGACAATGTTGGTAAAAGACTGGATGAGCAAGACAGTCATCACTGTCGATATCAATGACTCCATGCAGGAGGCCATGAAATTGTTAAAGGAGCATGGGATCCCCATGCTGCCTGTTACCAAAAGAGGCCAGCTGGTGGGAATCGTCACGGACAGGGACATGAAAAGGGCCTCTCCATCCGATGCCACCACCCTGGAGATCCATGAGTTGCTCTATCTCATTTCAAGAATTGCGGTCAAGGACATCATGACCGAAAACCCGATTACCATACCCCTCGATTTTACCGTTGAAGAGGCCGCAGAGATATTGATGAAAAACAAGATATCCGGGGCGCCGGTGGTGGATCGGGAAGGCCGACTGGTGGGGACGATCACCAAGGGAGATCTCTTCAGGGTCCTGATTTCCCTGACCGGCATGGGCAAGCGGGGCATCCAGTTTGCCTTTGAGCTGGAAGACCGCTCCGGTTCTATTAAAGAAGTTGCGGATATCATTCGCCATTACGGCGGCCGAATGGTGAGCATTCTGAGCACGTACGAACGTGTCCCTAAAGGATTCAGGAAGGTCTTCATCAGAATGTACGGGGTTGACCGGGAGAGGCTTGCAAGTCTCGAAGATGAACTCCGAAAAAAGGCCAAAATCCTCTATGTGGTGGATCACCGGGAAAACAGGAGAGAGATTTTTTGACGGGAGGGGTATGGCCCCGACGGAAAATGCCTCCACGAGAAGGGCCGAGGCATCTTCGCAAAAGACCTATTCCTGACCTTTCCCGTAAACCAGGTCGATGATCGTTATTTCGGGAGGGGCCAGGAATCGAATGGGCGGTCCCCATGTACCTGCCCCCCGGCTCACATATAGATATGACCCGTTTTTCAGTTTCAGCACCCCCGCATCCACCGGATAGAGCATCTTGATGATGAGGCTGAATGGAAAGATCTGTCCTCCATGGGTATGGCCTGAGAGCTGAAGGTCAAAACGCCTGTCGCCGGTTTGGGCTGGATAAGGTCTGTGCTTCAGGAGGAGGGTAAACCGGTCGACCGGAACATGCGACAGCAATTCTTCTTCCCTGGTTCCCCTCAAAATGCCATACCGATGGCCGGCCTCGTCATCCACTCCGGCAACAAAGATGACTCCCCCCATATCGACCCCATTTCCTCTCAGGACCGTGAATCCCGCCGCCTCGGTAAAAGCCAGAGACCTTTCAATCCCCACATAGAATTCGTGATTGCCCAGTACGGCAAATCTTCCGTACGGGGCGCGAATGAGCCGGAACATCTCGGGCAGATTTGAGGCGCCGTCCATCTGTCCATCCACCAGATCGCCTGTAGAAACCAGGATATCGGGTTTGGCTTCCCGCACCTTGGCAAGGATGTTTTCGAGCCTTTTCTCTCCCACGATCCGTCCCAGGTGGATATCCGAGATCTGAACAATCCTGAGTCTGCCCAGTGCCTTCGGGATCTTGGGCGTTCGAATCGTGACATGTTCCTTCCGAATCGTCGCGGCCTCCAGGTATCCGTACGCCGTCCCCAGCACCGAAGCGGCAAGGGCAGCGAAAAAGACGACCCTGGTCGATGGGACCCACCTGTCCGGTCGAGCGTGAAAAAGATGCGCCCCGGCAGTGCAGATCAGACCATAGAGGTCCATGAGCAAGGCGGCGGACACGAACAGGAAGAGATGTCCCATCCAGACAAACCCGGCAACGGCGAGGACCTTCGTGAGGCTTTCTGCTCCGTGTCTTTCCATAACCCGCACAATGACCGGGCAGAAAAGCATAAAGAGCATGAGGCAGGCCAGGGCGGCGCCGGTCCCCCTGGTCACGGCAAAGGCCCTCTGAACCTTCAAAAAGGCATAGAAGTGAAGGAGGCCGTAAAGCGTCAGAAAGACGGATATGAAGGCGAGGAATCTCAACGATAATCTAAAGGTGATGCCCATGCAAAAAGGACGATTTATATGGGCATCAAAATTGAAAGAGGGTACATTCCGATCTTGACTCCCAAGGTCACACACCACACGCATTTGGCTTGCATCGAACGCCTCGCGCCTGATGCCTGCCTACAACAGGATCTCTTTTCCTGCCTCTTTGAGTCGCTCCACGATCTCTCGAATATCCTGCGACCGATTCATATCCGCCACAAGGAGGGCATCGGCCGTATCCACAACCAGGGCGTTTTTCAGCCCCAGGCAGGCGACCAGACGGCCGCTGCGGCCGGACACATAACTGTTTTCGCATGAAATGAGGAGGGTTTCGCCGTCGAATACGTTTTTCAGCTCGTCGGCGTCAGGGCTTTTCAGTTCATGAAGAGACGCCCATGATCCCACATCGCTCCACCCGCACTCAGAGGGGACCACAACGACATCTTCCCGGGTATGTTCCATGATGCCGTAATCAAAGGATATGCCTGTCAGGGTTCCATAGACGTCTTTCAATTCGGCCTCAAATCGATCGGTGCCCAGGACGGCTGAAAGTCTCTCCAGCCCCCTGTGGAGATCAGGGAGTTGCCGCTCGATCTCTTTCAAGATCGTCTCCGGCCTGGCGACGAAAATGCCCCCGTTCCAGTAATACTCGCCACTCACAAGGTAGCCCCTCGCGGTTTCGAGATCGGGCTTTTCGACGAAGCCGGATACCCTGTAGGCCGTTGCCCCCCCGGCATTCACCCGTTCCCGATCTTTTCTGATGTACCCGTACCCGGTCTCAGGCCGGTTCGGCACGATCCCCAGGGTCACGATCCCCCCCCGGTCCGAAATCTCACCGGCGGCCCGGAGATCTTCCAGAAAGCGCGAAGGATCTCCGATATAATGGTCGGCAGGCAGAAAGGCCACCGGCCCGGTACACCCCAGGTGTCTGGCATAGATGGCGCCCAGTCCGATGCAGGGGGCCGTATTCCTCCCCACAGGTTCGGCCAGCATATGGACGTTCCGGCCCTCAAAGAGACCCGTTGCCTCTTTCAGGTGTTCCGCGCCCAGGACAAGGATCATCTCGCGATCACGAACCAGCGGATGGAGCCGGTTGCAGGTCTCCAGCACCATCGGCCCTTTCCCCGTGATATTGAGAAACTGCTTCGGCCTCTGCCTCCGGCTCGCCGGCCAGAAGCGCGTCCCGGAACCCCCGCACATGATGACGGCAAACATGGTCTCCTCCTGGTCTCTCACGTCCGGTAATCCGCATTGATGGTGATATACTCATGGGTCAGGTCACAGGTGAGGATACTATCGTGATGCTCCCCCTGGTGGAGATCGATCGTAAGGGTGAATTCCTTTCCGGTCATAATGGCTGCGGCCTGTTTTTCCACATCAGGGCCTTTTCCGAGACCCCGTGCGACGATCCGGACCTGGTCGATCCAGATATCCACCCGTTCCTCTATCATATCGATATCCGAACGGCCCAGGGCCGCCATAACCCTCCCCCAGTTGGGGTCCTGGCCGTAGATGGCGGTCTTGACGAGGCTTGAATTGGCCACGGTCCTCGCTGCCCTCCGGGCGTCCAAAGCAGACGCCGCATTCTTGACCTCGACGCGGACCAGCTTGGTAGCGCCCTCCCCGTCCCGAACGATCATACGGGCCAGGTCTCCCATGACCTGGCGCAACCCCTGCGAGAAGAGGGCAAAATCCTCTTCCGAAAGGGGCGCATTCCCTGCGAGACCGTTGGCCAGGATCAGGGCCGTATCGTTGGTGCTGGTGTCCCCGTCTACGGTGATTCGGTTGAATGTGGCATCAGTGGAGGAGACAAGCGCCCTTCTCAGATCCCGGGGTTCGATGCGGATGTCGGTCAACAGAAAACAGAGCATGGTGGCCATCTGGGGCATGATCATGCCGGCCCCCTTGGCGATGCCGACGATGCAATAGGATCTCCCCCCTGCCCGGCCCTCAAAACGGCTCATCTTGGGAAAAGAATCGGTGGTCATCATGGCCCGCGCTGCCAGAGGGATCCCCTGTGAAGAAAGATTCCCTGCCAGGACCGGTACAGCCTTTTCCATCCGGTCCATATTGAGGGGCTGCCCGATAACCCCGGTTGACGCAACAAGCACCTCTCCGGAATTGACGCCCAATGCCTCGGCCACGAGTTCTGCTGTCGTGAGCGCATCGTCGAGGCCCCGGGCCCCGGTGCATGCATTGGCATTCCCCGCATTGACGATGATGGCCCGGGCCTTTCCTTTTTCAAGGTGCCGATCGGAGAGAATCACCGGAGCGGCCCGGACCTTGTTGGTGGTAAATACCCCGGCGGCCGCGGCCTCGGTTTCCGACACAATCAGACCCACATCGAGGGCATTCCCCTTCTTGAGCCCTGCAATCGCTGCCGATGCCTTAAACCCCGGCACCCTGTATGTTTCAGTTTCCATCGGAACCTCTGAGTTGTTGATTGATGATTGTTAATTGTTAATTGCCATGCATTGAGGGCTACCGAACAAGCCGTAAGAGCTGTTTGAGCTGTTAAGCTGTTGAGTCCCCCTGGGAAGCGGGATTGAGCTATTGACTCTGAAAG
>JAWOIH010000022.1:0-6165 GCA_046484725.1 Candidatus Desulfacyla sp.
GCTCCACGTAGGCCGCCAGGCCCTCGTTGATGCTGCGATACAGCCGGTCGAGCTCGCCCTCCATCAGCGGCCACATCAAGGGCAGCAGCAGGCCCTCGAAGTGCTCGCCAAGGTCCCTCTGAACGGGGGCTCTGGGTATGGATCGCCCTTGCCGCCAGACCCTTGCCCGTACCTGTCTCGCCCAGGATCAACACCGTCGCATCGTTGGGCGCCACATCCCGCACCAAATCGAATACCTGTTGCATGGAAGGAGCCTGCCCGATCATGTTTTCAAACCGGGTCCTTTCCCTGTACTCCTCTTTGAGAAAAAGGGTTTCCCGCTCCTGGGACTGACGCCGTATAATCTTCTCAATGAGCATCCCCAGTTCGTTGGGGTCGAAGGGCTTCAGGAGATAATCATACGCCCCCTGCTTCATGGCATCGATGGCCGTGGAGATCGAACCGAATGCGGTAATGATCACCACGGCCACATCCGGATCGCTCTCCCGGACACTTTGCAGCACGTCCAGTCCGCTCATCCCTTCCATCTTCATGTCCACCAGGAGAATGTCGAACTTGACGTTCTTCAGCAGTTCCAGGGCTTCTTCTCCACTGGCCGCCTTCTCCACATGGTGCCCGTCCCTTTGAAGCCATCCGGCCAGGGATTCCCGCATGATCAATTCATCATCCACAACAAGGATTTTAGTGCGCTCCATGGGCGGATATCTTCTCCTTCTAAGCTCCTCGGGTGTCCTTGTTTCCGGTCCGATTCAGGGGGACCTCCACCTTAAACGTGGTCCCCTTTCCGACCTCGGACGCCACGGCGATGCTCCCCCCATACTCCTCGATGATCCCATAAACCACCGACAGCCCCAGGCCCACCCCTTTCCCCTTTTTCTTTGTTGTGAAAAAGGGTTCGAAGAGTTTCTTCTGGTTTTCCCTGGAAATGCCCACCCCGCTGTCCTGAATGCAGACAACCACGCTGTTATGTTTCAGAGAATGCACGGTTGCGATGTTCAGGACTCCGCCGGCAGCTTCCATGGCCTCGGCGGCATTGGAGATCAGGTTCATCATAATCTGCTGGAACTGGTCCTCCGATCCCAGAACATACGGGAGATCCTCATCCAGGTTGGTGTTGACCTTGATACGGTTTATCTTCAGAAGATTGGCATTCAGAAAGAGGGTCTTTTCAATGATCCGGTTGATGTTGACCTCACTGACAGTCAGTTTTGACTGTCTGGAAAAGGCCAGCAGGTTGGAGACGATCCGGCTGATCCGCCGGGTTTCCGTCTCCATGAGATGGACATATTCTCTGAACTGCTGAATCTCCTTCTCTCCGACGGATCCCTCATCAATGATCCGCTGGATCAGCACCAGGAGATTGAGTATGCCCGCAATGGGGTTGTTGATTTCATGGACCACCGACGCAGACAGTTTGCCCAGAGAGGCCATCTTGTCCTGGTGGAGGAGTTTTTCGTGGGTCTCTTCCAGCTGTCGCGTCCGTTCTTCAACCATCTGCTCGAGGCGCTGGGTAATCTCCTCTTCTTCCCGCTTCCGGTCCGTGATGTCCCGGCTGATTTCGACGAACCGTGAGATCTTTCCATCGCTTTCCCATATGGGGAACAGGGTCACCTCAATATACCGGAGTTCACCGTTGTGGCCCACCCGGGTCAGGACCTGCTGGTCCGGACGCCGGTTCCGAATGACCTCGTTCAGCGGGCACACAATGTCTCCCTGGGCACAGGGCTGGCTGGTATTTTGAAAGATCTCGTGACATAATCGGCCGATGACCTGATCACGGGAATACCCCATATGGTCCAGGAAGGCCCGATTCGCCTCGACGATCTTTCTTTCAGGCGTAATGACCACGATAAAATCCTGGATCCCGTCCAGAATGGTCATGAGTTCCTTGGTTCGATCTCTCAGTTCCTTTTCCTGCATTGTCACCGTGTTCCACAGCAATCTGAACACGCGATTGGAAAGGAGACGGATGTGGACCGGCTTGGTCGCCAGGATATCGCTGAAGACCGCCTCATCCGGCACCAGGTCGATGATGAGATCAATCTGATGCTCGGGCGCATAGAATTCATGGTAGTCGGAAACGACGATCAGACCCATTTCGCGGGCAAAGGCCATGCACGGGGCCTCCGGATCCGGGTCGGCCACTGCAACGATCCGCGCCCCATTGACAAACTTCTTGCTGTATGACAGGGTCTTTTCAATAAATTCCTTGCAGAATACGCCGCCGCCGACAATGCCGATTCTGGTGGTGGGTATCTTCTTTCGAGACATGGCGACGCTCCGATTCCAAGACATGATTTCCCGCCCGCCGGGCGAAACCCTTGCGTTTCTGCAACCGCGACGGGATCTACATAGCGACAAAGTGTAACATGGTCGCGCCCCCTGTTCAAGGTTATATTTTCAGTGCGAATCAGGGGGTCGCCCTGCCGGCACGCGGAAAAGGCCTGAAAGTTTTTTTATTGACAGCATGTAAGAATCATGAGAAAAAGACTGAACCTCAAATCCAGGCCGATGCGCCGTTTCAAGAAATTCCCATAAGGAGTCTCTCATGCCCGGAAAAACCGTTGGATCCGTCATGGTGGTAGGGGGCGGAATTGCAGGGATGCAGGCCGCTTTGGATCTGGCCGATTCAGGATACCTTGTTCACCTGGTGGAGAAATCATCTGCCATTGGTGGGGTCATGAGCGAGTTGGACAAGACCTTTCCCACCAATGACTGCGCCATGTGAATTATCTCACCCAAACTGGTCGAGGTCGGCCGGCATCTGAACATCAATCTGATCACATGCGCAGAGGTAGCCCAGGTTGATGGCGTCCAGGGCAACTTCAAGGTGACCCTCAACAAGACGCCCCGTTTCATCGACGAGACCAAATGCACGGCCTGCGGCGACTGTGCGGCGGCATGTCCCGTGAGTCTCCCCAATGAGTATGATCAGGGCCTGAACGATCGTAAGGCCGCATTCAAGAAATACGCCCAGGCCATTCCCGGGGCCTTTTCCATCCAGAAGACAGACAAGGCCCCCTGTCGGCTGGCCTGTCCTGCCGGTCTGAACGTCCAGGGGTATGTGCAGATGGTCCGGCAGGGCAAGTACAGGGAGGCCCTCAAGATCATCATGGAAGACCTTCCCCTGCCCGGGGTCCTGGGCCGCATCTGTCCCCACGGCTGCGAGGATGCGTGCCGACGGTGCGAGGTGGACGATCCCGTGGCCATACGGGACCTGAAAAGGCTGGCGGCCGACCAGGTTGACCCCAGGGAGATCGAAGTTCCTTGTCTTCCCCGGAGAGCGGAAAGGGCGGCCATTATCGGCTCCGGTCCTGCCGGGCTTTCGGCGGCCTATCACCTGGCACGGAAAGGCGTCCTGTCCACCATTTTCGAGGCACTGCCCGAACCGGGGGGCATGTTGCGGGTCGGGATCCCGGATCATCGCCTCCCGAGAGAAATCCTGGACAGAGAGATCGAGGTTATTACCCATCTGGGTGTTGAGATCAAGACCGACACGCCGTTGGGTCAGGACCTGACGGTGGACCATCTCTTGAACAACGGGTACAGCGCCGTATATCTGGCCCTCGGCGCCCATAAAGGGATCGAGCTGGGGGTCCCCGGTGAAAAAGCCCAGGGGGTCCGCCAGGGGGTGGATTTTCTGAGGGAGGTGAACCTCAAGGGAAAGGCAGCGGTCGGAAAGAAAGTGGCGATTGTCGGCGGGGGCAATGTGGCGATCGATGTGTCCCGTGCCGCCATTCGGCTCGGAGCAAAAGAGGTCACCATCCTCTACCGTCGGACCCGCGCCGAGATGCCGGCCTGGGAAGAAGAGATACAGGCCGCGGAGGCGGAAGGGGTCCGAATTACGTATCTGTCGGCTCCTCAGGAGGCCTTAACGGAAGAGGGCGCCATCGTGGGCCTTCGGTGCATTCGCATGGAACTGGGAGAGCCCGATTCCTCCGGCCGAAGACGACCCGTCCCCATCCCCGGAAGCGAGTACGATATCGAGATCGATCAACTGATTCCGGCCATCGGGCAGCGTCCAGATCTCTCCGCCCTGGAAGACACGGTTGACCTCAACTTTACTAAATGGGGCACCACAGAGGTGAATCCAATCACCTACGAAACCGGACGCAAAGGCGTCTTTGCCGGGGGTGATCTCCAGACCGGGCCATGGGTGGCCATCGGCGCCATCGCCGCCGGTCGGGAGGCCGCGGAATCCATCGTCCGCTATCTGGACGGCCGGGACATGGCCGAAGGCCGTGAGCCCATGACCGTTGAAAGCCCTACATACCGCCCCATCCCGAAAGACGCGGTCAGACAGGCCCGCGCCAAGATGCCGGAACTCCCCATCCAGGACCGGATGGGCAACTTCTCCGAGGTTGAACTGGGGTATGACGAGGAGACCGGAAAAGGTGAAGCCGGACGATGTTTGAACTGCGGCTACTGCTGTGAATGTTTTCAGTGTGTGGAGGCCTGCGGGGCGGGCGCGGTCACACTGGAAACCCATGCCCAGAGGCCCGGGACCCTTGAGCTTGAGGTGGGCTCCATCATTCTGGCCCCGGGGTTTAAGCCGTTCGATCCCTCGCAATTTGTGACCTACAATTACGCAACGCACCCGAATATCATCACATCCATGGAATTTGAAAGGATCCTGTCGGCATCAGGACCGACCCTCGGGCATCTCGTCAGGATGTCCGATCACAAGGAACCCAAAAAGATCGCATGGCTCCAATGTGTCGGCTCCAGAGATATCAACCGTTGCGACAACGCCTTCTGTTCTTCCGCCTGCTGCATGTATGCCATCAAGGAAGCGGTCATCGCCAAAGAACACGCGGGCGGCGGTCTGGATTGCGCCATCTTCTACATGGATATGCGGACCCATGGAAAAGACTTTGAGCGCTACTACGATACCGCGAGGGAAAAGCACGGCGTGCGCTTTATCCGTTCAAGGGTCCACACCATCGATCCTGTTGAGGGGACCGATGACGTCATCATGAAATACGCCAATGAAGCGGGAGAGGCGATTGAAGAACAGTTCGATATGGTGGTCCTTTCGGTGGGGCTTGAAACCTCGCCGGAAACCGTTTCCCTTGCCGGAGAACTGGGCATCGATCTGACGGAAGGCCGGTTCTGCCGCACTCCCTCGTTTCGGCCTGTGGCCACCTCCCGGGAGGGGATTTACGTCTGCGGGGCCTTTGCCGGGCCCAAGGACATCCCCCAGTCCGTCATCGAGGCCAGTTCTGCAGCCGCCGAGGCAGGGGCCATCCTGCGTGACGCGCGAAATACCCTGACCCGGACCCGTGAGATCCCCCAAGAGCGGAACATCATGGGTGAACGCCCCCGTATCGGCGTTTTTGTATGCCAGTGCGGCATCAATATCGGTTCTGTGGTGGATGTGCCGGCGGTGCGAGACTATGCCGCATCCCTCCCCTATGTGGAATATGTGACGGACAACCTCTACACCTGCTCCCAGGATACCCAGGATGCCATGACACGGGTGATCACGGAAAACAACCTCAACCGTATCGTCGTGGCGGCCTGCACCCCGAAGACCCATGAACCCCTGTTCCAGGAAACGCTCATCAACGCAGGCCTGAACAAATACCTCTTTGAGATGACCAACATCCGGAACCAGGACTCCTGGGTGCATAAGGGTGATCCGCTCCTGGCCACGGAAAAGGCCAAGGACCTCGTTCGCATGGCCGTGGCCAAGGTGGCCATGGTGGAACCCCTCAGGGAAGTCGAAGTGGATGTGGATCAGAAGGCCCTTGTGGTGGGGGGCGGAATCTCGGGAATGTCCGCGGCAAAGAGCCTTTCCAACCAGGGATATGAGGTATGTCTCGTGGAGCGTTCATCCGCACTGGGCGGGCAGGCCCTCAACCTCTTCAGGACCTGGAAGGATGAGGATATCCAGCAGAATCTCTCCGATCTGATCGCGTCGATCACATCCGACAGCAACATCCATGTGCGTCTGGGGACGGAACTGACAAACGTTGACGGGTTTGTCGGGAGCTTTAAGACGACCCTGGGCGCCGACGGGAAGGAAGACCTCTTTGAACACGGTGTGGCCGTCATCGCGACCGGCGCCGCCGAATTCAAGCCGGATGAATACCTGTACGGCCGCGATCCCAGGGTAGTGACCCATCTGGAACTGGACCGGAAATTGATGGACCACGACCCCTC
>JAWOIH010000065.1:0-6054 GCA_046484725.1 Candidatus Desulfacyla sp.
TAGGCAGTTGAACCGTGAGGACCCGGTCGGCATATGCCCCCTATGTCCTCAAGATGCTGAAAAGCTCACCTGCCCGGCTGTCCAGGGCCGCGCTGGAGACCTTGGCCATTGTCGCCTACAAACAACCGGTTATTCGTCAGGAGATCGAGCAGTTCAGGGGCGTGGATGCAGGTGGGATTCTAAGAACGCTCCTGGAAAAGGACCTGATCCGGATCATGGGACGGAAAACGATTCCCGGCAGGCCGCTCATCTATGGAACCACCAAGCGATTCCTTGAGGTGTTCGATCTCAAGGATTTGGAATCACTGCCGAAACTGAAAGAATTGAAGGATTTTGGATCCGGCGACGAGGCGGCCGTACACATGCCCGAGGAGGATGGACAGGTTGATGAATCGTCCGAAGCAAGCGGGGACTCGCCCGCCCGTGACGCGCAGGGACTCCTGTTCCCAAAGGACCGGGAACCCCCAACGGCTTAACCGGATACTGTCCTCTGCCGGCCTCGCCTCGCGGCGAAACGCCGACGAACTGATCCGCTCAGGCCGAGTCACGGTCAACGGGGAGCAGGTGAAGACCCTGGGGACCTTGGCAGTATGGGGGGAGGACCGCATCCGTGTGGACGGTCAGGAGATCCCGGCCCCCTCCGAAAGGGTCTACCTGATGCTTAACAAGCCTTTCGGGTATATCTGCAGCCTCAAAGACCCTGGCGGCAGATCCCTGGTAACCGATCTTGTGAAGGATCTCCCCCAAAGGGTCTACCCGGTGGGCCGACTCGATTTTGATACCTTGGGCCTCCTCCTCCTCACCAATGACGGGGACTGGGCCCACCGGCTCACCCATCCGCGATACCATGTGCCCCGCACCTATAAAATAACCATCGCGGGACGGATCACGGACCTGGCCCTGGCGAACCTGGGGAAGGGGGTTTTACTGGAGGATGGGCCCAGCGGACCGTCAAAGACCCATCTGATTACGCGCAATGAGCGCCAGAGCATCATTCGAATGACCATCACCAGGGGAATGTCCCGCCAGGTGCGGCGCATGGTCGAAGCGGCCGGGTTCAGGGTGATTCATCTCATGCGGACGGCGTTTGGAAATCTGCAGTTGGGAGACCTGAAGATCGGAGGCTACCGGCGCCTGACCGCCGATGAAGTGAAGGCCACAAAAAAACTGGTGAGAATGATCTGATTTTTTTGTTTACAGACCTCTGCCTTTATTGTATCTTACCCCCATCCTGATCCTGACGAGATCAGCGACGCAGGCCGGGCGGTTAACTCAGCGGGAGAGTGCCATCCTCACACGGTGGAAGCCGGGGGTTCAAATCCCCCACCGCCCACCATGAGCAAGATCAAGGGGTTGCCTAATGTTATTAGGAACCCCCTTTTTTTGTCGACAGCTCGATTGAATAATAGCACCGGCTGCCAGGCAATGGCGGCGTGTCAATCCAACCAGCCGGCAGACATGGAGAACGCCCTAAAAAAAACCGTTATACTCGTCACATCCATCTTTTCCTTGCTGGCGGCGTGTGCATCGCCTCCTCCAGATCTGACCATACACGTGGACACAACCAAATCGCCGTACCTCAAATATGAGCGGGACCACGCAGCCTGTCTGGAACGGGCGCGAAGCCTCTATCCCGTGACACAGATTCAGCTTCGGGCGCAACCGGCCGTCTACCGGCCTCTCTATGAGGCGCAACGGGCATATGTGATTGATTGCCTGGGGAAAATGGGCTATCGCGTCTTGAAGACAGGCGAGTGGGTTCCTTTTTAGTCGCGATCTATTGGGTCTGGTGGCTGGATCCTGATGACTCGTTACTTGTTGCGGCGAAGCGGAAACCCTGCCTTCAACGGGACTGGATGCTGAGATCCTGTCTTCTGACTTCGGACCTCTGACTTCCCCCGTCTAATCTTTGATGCCGGGTTCTGCCGCGCAGGACCCCGGTCGTGACCCCAACGATATGGATCATGCCTGTGAAGGACCCGCGGCGTCGGGAACAGGCCTTTCTGTTTGAGCGACTTTCTTTTTTCCGAAGAAACGAACCACCACCACGTAGAAGAGGGGAATGAAGAAGATCGCCAGGAATGTCGAGGTCACCATCCCGCCCAGGACGCCGGTGCCGATGGCCGTCTGGGCCCCGGCCCCGGCCCCCGTGGCCAGGGCCAGGGGGAGGACCCCGAAACCGAAGGCCAGAGAGGTCATGACGATGGGCCGCAGCCTCAGTTTCGCGCCCTCCAGGGTCGCCTCCACCAGGCCCTCCCCGTCTTTTACCTTGGCCATGGCAAACTGGACGATCAGAATGGCGTTCTTGGTGGTGAGACCCAGCACGGTGAGGAGCCCGATCTGAAAATAGACATCATTGGGGAATCCCCGCAGCATCGAGGCCGCCACCCCGCCGATAACCCCCAGGGGGAGGGCCAGCATGACGGAGATGGGAACGGTCCAGCTTTCGTAAAGGGCGGCCAGACAGAGAAAGATCACGATCATGGAAAAGGCATAGAGGAGACCGGTCTGACGGGTGGCCATCCGTTCCTGATAGGAGATGCCGCTCCAGTCAAAGCCGATGCCCTCGGGGAGTTTGGTCACGAACGCTTCCATGGCGGCCATGGCTTCTCCGGTGCTCCGGCCCGGGGCCGCCTCGCCCAGAATGTTCATGGAGGGGAAGGCGTTGAACCGTTCCAGCCGAGGGGACCCGTAGGTCCAGTGGCCCGAGGCAAAGGCCGTAAACGGCGTCATATTTCCGGTAGTGTTGCGTACGTAAAGATGTTCCAGGTCGCTGGGGAGCATCCGATGGGGGGCATCGGCCTGGACGTAGACCCGTTTGACCCGTCCCCCCTGGATAAAGTCATTGACATAGGCGCCGCCAAATGCCGTTGTGATGGCGTTGTGAATCGAACTGATCGGAACGCCGAGGGCGCCGGCCTTTTCCCAGTCCACGTCGATGCGGTACTGGGCCACATCCTCCATGCCGTTGGGACGGACCCGAGTCATCCGGTCATCCTTGGCGGCCATTCCGAGCAACTGGTTGCGGGCGTCCATCAGTTTATCATGCCCCAGTCCCCCGCGATCCTGCAACTGAAAGTCGAACCCCACCGAGGTGCCCAGCTCGGTGACCGCGGGCGGCGCAAAGGCAAACACCCTGGCATTGCGGATCTTTGCCAAGCGGACCATGGCGCGTCCAGCCACCGCCTTGACCTTCAGGTCGGGCCGGTCGCGAAGCTCCCAGTCCTTGAGACGGACAAACCCCAAACCCGCATTTTGCCCGCCCCCGCCGAAACTCCTGCCGGCCAGGGTCATGACGGACATTACCGCCTCGGCCTCATCCTCCTGGAAATAGGCACGGACCTCGTCCAGCACCGCCATGGTCTGCTCCAGGGTCGAACCCGATGGGAGCATGGCCTGGATAAACAAAATGCCCTGGTCTTCGTCCGGGAGATAGGCCGTGGGCATTCGCTGGAACAGGACCACCAGACCCGCCACGATCACCACGTAGACGACCAGGTAGCGGACCTTGCGGCCCAGGATCCGATGGACCCGTCTCTGGTATCGATCCCGGGCCCGGTTGAACATGCGGTTGAACCCCTGAAAAAACCATCTGAATGGGGCGAGAGCGGTTTTGGCCTTTTCGCGGGGCACGGCCGCCGGTCTGAGAAGGGAGGCGCACAGCACCGGGGTCAGGATCAGGGCCACCAGGACCGAGAGGAGCATGGCCGAGATGACGGTCACGGAGAACTGCCGGTAGATGACGCCGGTGGAGCCGCCGAAAAAGGCCATGGGGCCGAACACTGCGGACAGTACCAGTCCGATGCCGACCAGGGCGCTGGTGATCTCCTCCATGGACTTGGCCGTGGCCTCCTTGGGCGACAGCCCCTCTTCGTGGATGATCCGTTCCACGTTTTCCACCACCACGATGGCATCGTCCACCAAAAGACCGATGGCCAGGACCATGGCGAACATGGTGAGCATGTTGATGGAATATCCGAAAAAGTCGAGCACGGCAAAGGTTCCCAGGATCACCACGGGCACGGCGATGGTGGGGATCAGGGTCGCCCGGAAGTTTCCCAGAAACAAGAACATGACGAGGAAGACCAGAAGGATCGCCTCAAGGAGGGTCTTGACCACCTCGTCGATGGCCACCCTGACGAAGGGGGTGGTGTCAAAGGGATAGATAACCTTCACCCCTGGCGGAAAGTATTGGGACAGCTCGGCCATCTTGGCGCGAACCGCGTCGGCCGTATCCAGGGCGTTGGCGCCCGCGGCCTGGCGGACCGCCAGTGCGGCGCTGGGTTTGCCGTTGAACAACCCCTCGATATCGTAGCGCTCAGTGCCCAGTTCGGTCCATCCCACGTCCCGCACGCGCACAATGGAGCCGTCGGGATTGATGCGGAGCGGGATGGCGGCAAACTCCTCCGGGGTCTTGAGGAGGTTCTGGACGATGATGGAGGCGTTGAGCCGCTGGCCCTCCACGGCCGGGGAACCGCCGAACTGGCCTGCGGAGATCTCCACATTGTAGGTGCGAAGGGCCGCAATGACGTCATCGATGGTCAGCTTGTAATTGGTCAGCTTGTCCGGATTCAGCCAGACCCGCATGGCGTACTGGCCGCCGAAGCTCTCCACCTCGCCCACGCCCGGCACCCTTGCCAGAACCTTTTCAATGTTGGATTGGGCATAGTCTCTAAGGTCATTGCCATTCATGCTCCCGTCTTCCGAGATCAGGCCCACGATGATCAGCCAGTTGCGGGTGGATTTGCTCACCTTGACGCCCTGACGCTGGATCACGTCGGGAAGGCTGGCCATGGCAAGCTGCAGTTTGTTCTGCACCTGGGACCAGGCCAGGTCCGGATCGGTGCCCGGGGCAAAGGTCAGTTCGATTCTCCCGGCGCCGGAGCCGTCGCTGGTGGCGGTCATGTACAACAGCTTGTCGAACCCGGTCATCTTCTGTTCGATGATCTGGATCACGCTGTTTTCCACGGTCTCGGCCGAGGCCCCGGGATAGAAGGCGTCAATGGCGATGGAGGGCGGGGCGATGGGCGGATACTGGGAGATGGGCATATTATAGATGGCCAGGCCCCCGGCCAGCATCACGACGATGGCGATGACCCAGGCGAAGACCGGGCGTTCCAGGAAGAATTTCGACAGCATCACAGTCCTCTTTTAGTTATTCGCCTGGGCCGGCGTTCCGGTTGGCGGCGAGGGTGTTGCGGAGGCCGCCCCGCCATCGAAGGGAACGGCCTTTACGGCCGCCCCCGGCCTGACGTTAAGCATCCCCTCGACGATTAGCCGTTCTCCCTCCGAAAGGCCCGATGTGACCAGCCACTGGTTGTTGATGGCCCGGTCAAGGGTCAACCTGCGCATCTGGACCTGTCCGGTCTCATCCACGATGAGGGCGATGGGCTCTCCTTTCGGGTTGCGGCTCACCCCCTGCTGAGGCGCCAGGATGGCCTGCTCGGCGACCCCCTCCTGGATTACGGCCCGAACGAACATGCCCGGCAGGAGAACAGCCTTTGGATTGGGAAAGATGGCCCTGATGATGACGGAGCCGGTGGTGGGGTCCACGGTGACTTCGCGGAACTGGAGGGTCCCTTCCAATGGATAGAGCGTGCCGTCCTGCAGGATGAGGTTGACCTTCTTGTGGCCCTCTCCGCTCTGCTTCAGCCGGCCGGCATCCAGACTCTGCTTCAATCGCTGGAGTTCAGTGGCGGACTGGGCCAGGTCCACGTAGATCGGGTCGATCTGTTGGATGGTCGTCAGCTCTTGGGATTGATACGCTGCCACCAGTGCCCCATCTGTCACATTGGAGCGGCCGATGCGGCCGGAGATGGGCGCCGTGATGCGGGTATAGCCCAGATTGATGGTGGCGGTCTTGACCGATGCCTTCCAATACTCGACTTCCGCCTCGGCCTGCAAGAGCGCGGCGGCCCGGTCGTCATAGTCTTGCTGGCTGACCGCGTTGGAGGCCATTAACTTCCGGTACCGATCGGCCTTGGAACGGATAGCGGGGAGATTGGCCTCGGCCTTGGCAAGGTAGGCATTCGCATTGTCGAGGGCCGCCTGAAA
>JAWOIH010000124.1:0-4106 GCA_046484725.1 Candidatus Desulfacyla sp.
GGCAGCTACCTCCAATGCACTGAAGAAATAATTAATTTCAAATTCGGCGGTTTCCATTGAATCCGAGCCGTGCACCACATTTTTTTCGATGTCCGTAGCGAAATCCCTCCGAATCGTACCCTCTTCAGCCTCTTTGTAATTGGTTGCCCCCATGAGTCTTCGATATCTGCTGATCGCCTCTTCCCCCTCCAGCATCATCACAACACATGGGCCCGAAGACATAAAATCGGTCACACTCTCAAAAAACGGCTTACCTTTGTGCACCTTATAGAATCCCTTTGCTTCTGTCTTCGTCATCCTGATCATTTTCATGGCCACGATTTTTAAGCCTTCCTTTTCCAACCGTCCGATAACAGCCCCGATCAAACCTTTCGAAACCCCGTCCGGTTTAATGATCGATAACGTCCTCTCCATCATATCCGAAATATCCTCCTCATACACAATTTGATTGACCCGGTCCTTTTGTTGTTGGTATAGAGCACCTCTATAAAAGACAACTCGGCAGCATTAGTCAAGCAATTTCAACCTGCCGACCCGACACATACGGCCCTCTGAGGCGTCCGTTTCACACGGATCTGGAAATATACACGTCTGGATATCTACTTTATGGGCGTTCGACTCCTACCATCCACAAATGGACGTCAATACATACGGAATCACCAACACATGATGAATCCGGCCCTTTGCGGATTCATCAGCATTTGAAAGGAAATGTCCCGAATGAACACATCAAAGCCGATTGAGACCCATGACGAACGGGCAAGGATGGACGCAGAGCATGTCTTTCATTTTGACTGCGGCCCCCATGTGCCCTGTTTTACGGACTGCTGTCAGGATGTCACCATCGTACTGACCCCCTACGATGTCCTGAGGCTCAAAAATGCACTCGAAATCCCATCGGACGCGTTTCTCGATACCTATACCGTCATCATCCCCAGGGAAAAACGCCTGATCCCCATGGTCGTTCTCAAGATGAATGAAACAGACAAACGATGTTCCTTTGTTACAGAAAAAGGGTGCTCTGTATACGAGGACAGGCCGTGGCCGTGCCGAATGTATCCATTGGATATGAACGATGACGGCACATTCAGCCTGATAACCGATGCCTCCCGGTGCAAAGGACTCAAAGAAAACAAGACGCACCGGATTTCAAACTGGCTGGTCGAGCAAGGGGTCCCCATGTACGACGAAATGAACCAGCTCTTCTCAGAAATTACGGCTCCCCTGCAGGCACAGGAACTGGACATTGACAATCCCAAGATTTATCAGATGACCTTCATGGCCTTGTACAACCTGGATACATTCAGAAAATTTGTCTTTGAGAGTTCCTTCATGGATCGGTTCGAGTTGGAGCCACTTACCATCGAAAAGCTGAAACGAAGTGACCTGGAACTTCTTAAATTTTCTTTTGAATGGGTTAAATTTGGCCTTTTTGGTCAAAAAACCCTGCACGTCCGGGAGAGCGCCATGCCCCCAACGGATCCTTCCAATGGGTAGCCGTCAGGAACAGGTTGAATTTAGACCCCTGAAGGAAGAGTCCTTCCACTTTGCCTGCCACAGGGGAATTTCCTGTTTCACCGAATGCTGCGCCAGACTCCGCCTCATCCTGACACCCTACGATATCCTCCGGATGAAAAAAAGGCTGGGACTGACGTCCGATCAATTCCTGAGCGACTACACGGAAACCGTCATCGACCGGCGTCACCGTTTTCCCCTGGTCAAACTAAAGATGAACGGAGATCCTGCGGGGGCCTGTCCATTCGTAACCAGCGACGGATGCACCATCTATCCCGACCGACCGGAGGCCTGCCGCCTCTATCCCATAGGCAGGGCCTCGGCCATGCCGGACGGTACAACTGAGTCGAACAACACGTTTTTTATGGTGGTTGAGCCCCACTGCAAGGGATTTAGAGAAAAACAGGTCTGGTCCCTGAAGGAATGGCTGAATCATGAGGGGGTGAAGGAATATGCTGCCATGAATGATCCATGGCGCGGCATCGTCACCTCAGTCAGGAGTCTCGGTCCCGAGGCCCACATCCCGCAGAAGCACCAGATGTTTTTCATGGCCTCCTATAACCTGGATAAATTCAGAAATTTTATATTTAAAAGCAGGTTCTTGGATCGTTTCGAGGTCGACGCGGTTCTGAAAGAGAGACTGGAAACAGACGACGTGGCCCTGATGCGGTTTGGATTTGACTGGCTTCGATTCAGCCTCTTTGGAGAAAAAACCATTACGACAAAAATTTAAAAACACGTGGATACGGGGCCTCAACGGTTCCCCCGGGGATCGCCTCTTGTACAACCGGGAAAGGCCTGTGCAGCCACCCGGCCGCACAGGCCTGTGCCATCCTCAACAGGGAAGGAGGGAAAAACCCTCAAGGACGATATTCACCTCAGAACAGCCCACAGGAACTGCCTGGTCAGGTTCTGAGAAAGGCCTTGAGGAACCTGGCCCGCACTTCCTCTTTCAACTCGGAAAAGATGTCGTTTACCGACTCGCCCCCGTCCGCAGCAATCCTCAGATCTTCATTCGCCATGGCAAAGAGCTTGTCCTTTTCATCGTTCAGATAGAGACTCGCTTCTTCCCCGTAATACAATCCTTTTAAGTTTTTGCGCAGCTTCGTGGGCTCAACGATGAACACCCATGCCTCTTCATAAGGAGACGCGTTGATGAGTTCCGGGTGATCCAGAAGCCGATGGTTAACATGGGATATGATACCGTCCACAGGAGAAAGGACCCGGGCTGTCTCATTGTTGCATCTGACTTGAAAACCGACCTCGCCCTGCGTCACTTCATGTCCCACGCCCGGGATTTCAATTTTACTGAGCCTTCCCATGAGTTTCTGGGCAAAATCATCCAGCCCGACCCTGACACGCCCGCCATATTCCGGTCTGGCCCAGGTGTGCCCCTCATGGTAGTAAACGCCTTCTGCCAGATCAAACCCGGCTGCATCGCTCCGGGACTCCACAGGGAGGGGCTCTGCCTGCAGCCGTTCCTGCATCATCTGGTCAAATGAACAATTGCCGCACTCATACGCGTTGGGGCATATCTTCCGGTCGATCTCGCCGGTAATCATGTAACGGCACTTACGCTGGGAAGCAGGCATTTCCATCATGCTCTCCACCCACGTATGGGTGAACGTATCAGGAGACATATGGATGCTGGATAACTGTGCAGCCTCTTTCTGCCGCGCCACCTTGAGCTGCATCCCCTGGTCGTAGACACAGGTGGGACAGTCATAATTGTTGTCACAGAGCTTGTATGAAACGACCCCTGCCTCCATCCATATACATTTCTTCTTCCCCGGGGGCACGATCTTCATGGATTCTTTTCTTGCGCTTTTTTCCATTTCTCCCTCCTCAGTTGAGTGTCCCTATTTCCGTTCACTGTTGTCAGGAGAATAAGCAATGGTCGTGCCAATGCTCCTGCTTTTTCCCAAGATTCGTTTAACTATCTGATTCTAAATGTAAATATAAAAACCACAATGAGCTGCCGCCTCTTCATGAGAGACTCCCAAAGTGTCGAAATTATCGGCAAACATCCTCCATAAACAAATAATGATCCAAATAACCAACCGAATTCATTGGTATATATAACCAATGCCGAACAATACGACATTCCGCCGAAAAATTGGACGGTCACCGGTTAAGGTTTGGGGTTAAGATACGATAGATTTTCTGAGATGATCGGAAAGTCAGCGGGGCAAGAGATGAATTTCGAATGCAGTTAAGGCGTTACGTGAAAAACAAACATCAGCTTCAGTCACTAAAAATCATTTTAGGCATCGGCAAGTTCAGTCCCCTTTCCGGCTTATCCGGGTTAGGCGGCTACAGGCGGCGGGGGGAAAGGCATGTATCCACACGCCAGGTGAACAACTCCGAACAGGTCGGGCAGAAATCCGCGCGCTTGATATCGGTATCTTCGATCCTCACCGAGGAATACATGACGCACCGGCGGTTCTTGCAGTGGGTCAAACCGAGGCAGTGCCCCAGTTCATGCAAGGCCGTCTTTTTCACCCGTTCCTCCAACAGAGCTTGGTCCGGGGGCCGGTCATAGAACTCGGGTCGAAGCCGGTGCATGGAAATGACTGAGCATCTCCCTTCCA
>JAWOIH010000146.1:0-2551 GCA_046484725.1 Candidatus Desulfacyla sp.
TCTCCACGGCATCGAGTATGGGAATGCCATGGTCCCCTATTTCAAGAAGAGGGGAATCGATGTCAAGCTAAACAAAAGCTATCCCCCTGGGATCAAGGATATGTCTCAATTCTTGAAAGAGGCAAAATCCCTCGATGTGGATGCCTTTGCGGCCGCCTGCTATCCGGATGGCGGAATGCTCCTTACCGGCCAGTCAATGGAACTGGGCATCGATTTTAATGCCTTTTTCCTGACGGTCCTTCCCTTTTCTCCCCCTCTGTATAAAGGGACCTTTGGGGAGCGGGGTGTTGAGGGCGTGATGGGCGGCGGGGCCTGGAATGCCAAGACCTCTCCAGGCGCCAAGGAACTTGTTGACAAGTTCGTAGCGCTCTTTGGTGAAGAACCTGACTACTGGGGCGGATTGTATTACTGGTCGTCGCTCCAGCATTTCCAGCAGGCCATCGAGAAGGCCGGGACCCTGGACCAGAAAAAGATCCGGGACATCATGGCCAAAGAAAGGTTCGATACGGCCCTGGGACCCTACTGGTACGACAAAGATCGGTACTTTGTCAATCACCCCGGAGAGATCGGTCAGTGGCAAAAAGGCGTGTTCGAGGTGATCGACCCGGGTCCCAAACGCACGGCCCCCCCGGAATACCCAAAACCCCCATGGCCCAAGAAGGAGTAGGCCTGAAGGGGTAAGATAACGCCGCCTGTTTCCGATTATAGGGAAGGGATTCCTCAAGAAGTTTAACGAAAATGTACTCAAGGAGAGTTATAGGTTATCAGTTATCGGGGGTCCGGCTGCGGTACGCACTGATCCCGCGTACCCGCGGGATTAACCGATAACAGATAACCGGCTCCCCTAATTTACCCTCCGGGGAAACACCCCCCCCGGAACATGGGCAGTTATATGATGGTCACCATCCTGGACATCGTGATTTCCGGTCTGTTGCTGGGCGGCATCTATGCCGTCACGGCGGTGGGTCTCAGCCTCCAGTACGGGGTGGCCCGGGTGCTGAATATCGCCCATGGCGAGTTTATCATGCTCGGGGCCTTCATCACCTATTCACTGTACACCCGCTTGGGGATCGATCCCCTCATCTGTTTTGCCATCTGCGGTCCCGTGGTCTTTGCAGTCGGTTTTGTCCTTTACCGGACCCTCTTCACCCGCCTGAGGAACACGTCTCCCACTCCCGGGGCCTTTGAGGGGAATTCCATGCTGGCCTGTTTCGGCCTCCTCTTCATCATCCAGAACGTCGCCATCCTGATCTGGGGGGCCGACATGAAGGGATACACCTATCTGGCATTCTCGGTCGATTTCTGGGGGGCCCGGTTTGCCGCCAACAGGCTCGTCACCCTTGGATTTGCCATAGCGATTTGCCTGGTCTTTTATCTCTTCCTGGCCAACACCCGGCTGGGAAAGGCGATTCGGGCCGCGGCCCAGGATCCGGATACCGCCGGTCTCATGGGGGTCAGGATCCATCAGGTCCTGGCCCTCTGTTTTGGGTTCGGGGCCCTCATGGCCGGCCTGGGCGGGGCCTTGATCAGCATCTCCTACCAGATACAGCCCACCATGGGTCTTGAATACACCATGATCGCCCTCATCGTCATTGTCCTGGGGGGCCTCGGGAGCATCCCCGGAAGCTTTGTGGGCGGCCTGGTTCTGGGCCTTGTAGGGAGCATCGTCACCTATATCGAGCCGGGCCTGTCGCTGGTGGCCTATTATGTCATATTCATGCTTCTGCTCCTTATCAAGCCGACGGGCATCCTGGGAAAATAGGGAAATGGGGATGGAGAAAACAACGTCCAAAAAGATTCTCACTTTCGGCCTGGTGCTGCTCCTCCTGGTCGTGGCGGCCGGCGCACCGCTCTACGCGCCGGCATATACGGTCATCCTCCTCACCAGCATCCTCATGTATATGATCATCGCCGTGAGCTGGGCCCTGTTTTCCGGGCCGACGGGCTACATCTCCCTGGCCTCTGCCGCCTTTTTCGGGGCCGGGATCTATACGGCGGCCATCGTGGGGAAGGCCCTGCCGCTGCCGTTGATGATCATGGCCGGGGCCCTGGTCAGTGCCTGCCTGGCCCTCCTCGTGGGCGCGTTGACCCTGAGGCTGAAAGGGATCTATTTTGTGATGTTCACCTTCGGGCTGGTTGAACTCCTTCTTCATTTTATTCTGTGGTGGGAGGTCACCATGTCCGGTACGACCGGAAGGGTGGTGCCGCCGGCGGGAAACGCCACGGTTTTTTATGCCATGCTCATCATTCTGGCCATACTGGTCCTGACCGTCTTCATGATCCGGCGTTCGCGATACGGGCTGGCCCTTTCAAGCGTCGGGGAAAACGAGGAGGCCGCGGCCCACGCCGGGGTTCACGTGACTGCCCTCAAAATTATCGTCTATGCCGTCAGTGCACTCTTTATGGGGGCGGCCGGGGCCGCCATGGCCACGCGCTGGACCTATATCGACCCGAGAATCGCCTTTAATCCGTTGGTCTCCTTTGTGCCGGTCCTCATGGCCATCTTCGGCGGCATTCGACCCCTGTACGGCCCCATCATCGGCGCGGCCAT
>JAWOIH010000178.1:0-4300 GCA_046484725.1 Candidatus Desulfacyla sp.
GGCCACAAACAGTTCCTCCATCTGCATCTCGGCCCTCGAAGATGTCACCCAGCGGCCGGAGTATATGCTCAACATGCATTTCTACTCGCCAGTGTGGCAACGGCCCATGGTTGAGCTGATGGGGGGGACGGCGACAACAGAGGAAACCATGGCGCGCGCCCGGCACTTTGTGCGCACGCTGGACCTGACCCCACTTTCGGTATGCAAGGAAAGCATGGGATTTCTCTTCAATCGGGTGTGGCGCGCCATCAAGAAAGAATGTCTCCACCTCGTGGATGACGGGGTGGCGTCCTTCGAAGACGTGGATCGCGCCTGGATCATCGCCTTTAAAACCCCGGCAGGTCCCTTCGGGTTCATGGACATGGTCGGACTGGATGTGGTGCGGGATATTGAAATGGGCTATTACCGTGCGTCCGGAGATGCGTCGGATGCGCCGCCGCAGATCCTGTTGGACAAGATTGCGAAGGGAGAGCTCGGTCTCAAGACAGGCAAAGGCTTTTACTCCTATCCCCGTCCGGCCTTCCAAGAGCCGGGCTGGCTGAAGGGGGATGACCCCTCGCCTTCCACGAATGCCCCGGCGGCCGGCTGATCCGGGGGGCAGGTGATGCCGGTGATCTTGTCTTGAGTGAAGTCGAAGACCGTTTCGGAATCGGAGCCGCTCCGAATGGTCACCTGCGACTGATCCGTGACCTTGCCGATAGCAGCGGCATGAATGCGCCTTTCCTGAAACAGGTCAATGACCGGACGCGAATTCTCCGGGTCAACGGACAGAACAAATCCAAAGCTTTGAAAGGAGACCACCCAGTCAAAAAGACCCAGTTCCGGAGGGCAGGGGATTGCATCCAGATCGATATCTGCGCCCCTTCCCGAGTTTTCCATCATGATGGAAAGGGTCCCCAAGAGACCGGCGTTGCTGACATCCTTGCAGGCCTGGGCCCACCCCTTCTCCGCGATGATGGGGAGGGCTTCCAACCGATGGATCAATTCCTCAGGGGTCTTTCCTGAATTGGCGTCCCAGCTGACCACGGAATGACATCCCACCTGACCGTTGAGGTCTGCGGCAAAGATGAGGTCATCGCCCGGGGCCGCGAGATGGCTCCGGAGCAGGTTATTGGCATGGCCCAAAATAGCCACAGAGAGAGAGGGGGCATCTGATGGGGCGTCGGGATGGAGGTGGCCGCCCACCATGGGCACCTGAAGCTTTTCACACCCCCTTCGGATCCCGTCTATGACCTTTGAACGGTGCGCATCGTCTCCGCTGGCAAGGACATTGACCATGGCAAGGGGCCTTCCCCCCATGGCATAGATGTCATTGACCGTCACCATGACCGCAGCCTTGCCGGCGGCATAGGGTTCGTTGACGAGGAGCCGGGTCATCATGCCGTCGGCCGCCAGCAGCAGGTAGCCGTCTTTCCATGGGATCACGGCGGCATCGTCCCCGTAGTTGGGCAAATGGGGACCGGGCTGGCCCCCCAGAATCAGCTTTGCATACACCTCCTCGATCGGTTTTTTTCGAAGAAGCCCGAGGTAATTCCGCGTATTGTCGACCAACTGGGTCAAATTTCGGTTCAATGTGTCAGTCTCCGGTTTTCCGCTGAGGTTGCACCATCATCAATCAACAATCGACTATCATCAATCAACAATCCTCAAGGTTTGCCTCCATCACCTGATGAACTCTCCCGAAATAGGGCTCAGGCATTCCAATCCCTTTCCATCCGAGACGCGAAAAAAAGGGGACATTGTCTTCCTGGATGTGGGCGGTGAATTTCGTGCACCCCTGTTCCTTGACCGTTGCGACGGCCCTCCGGACCAGGAGTTCTCCTGCGCCCGAAGACCGGTACCCCTTTTTGACCGCGAGTCGTCCACCGATCCAGTGACCGTTGCCGTTGCCGTTCCTAAAAACCCTCACCGTGCCCACCACATCCTGACCCTGTTTGGCCACCAGGTGGATGCCGTTAAGGTCGTCCGGGTCCCTGTCCGAGGTTTCAAAGATCTTCTGTTCGGTGACAAATACCTCTCTTCGAATATCAAAGGCCTGGCTCAATTCAAATGAGGTCCTCGCCCGATGACACGTGAGAGCGGCCTCGGGACGTTCAAAGAGCGGGAGTGCCGAGCAGGCCCCGCACCGGACGCAGCCTGCCAGGGAGTGCGCAGCGGAAAGCCCTGTCTTCTCCAATATACGAGCTGCCTTTTCGTAGATGCCTTGCATGATGGCCGGATCAGGGGGAAGTGCATCTTCCATGAGCGATCCGGGGATGGGCCGCAGGGGGACGATAAAGGGGTATACGCCCAGATCCGCCAGTCGTTCACTGCCGGCTACGATGGAATCGGGCCTTTCACCCAGGCCTGCGATGAGGAAGCTGCTGACCTGATTCGGTCCAAAGATCTCCACGGCAGCCTTCCAGGCCGCCTCGTATCGCCTCAAACCGATGGCCGCCTTGACGGGGGCCATACCGGAGAGGACCTCCATGTCAGGGCTTTCAATGTGAATGCCGACGGTGTCCACGCCGGAATGCTTCAGCTCATGGAGCCTTTCCAGGTCAACGGGGGGGAGAAACTGAGCATGCACGGGGAGGTCTACAGCCCCCTTGATGGCCGAACAGGCCTCAGCCAGCATGGATATCTCTGCCCCGGGGGGCCTCCCCGTTCCCGTGGTCAGGACCACATGGCCGACCCCATCCAGGGCCTTTGCCAGGTGGGCCGTCTCTGCCAGGCGTTGGGGCGTTTTCAATAAAATCGTCTGCCGGTTCTTTAACGAGAGTTCGATTCCGCAGAACCGGCACCGGCTTTCGGAATTCCAGTAGATGCAGGTCTGGAGCACCGAGGTGGCCAGGCAGTCCTTTCCATGGAGCAAGGCGACGGTTGAACAGGCTGTCCCATCGCCGGTGGTCCGGTCATAAAACCGAGGACGGGGAGTCATCTCCACGGGAAGCACGGCATTCTTGTCTTTACAGAGAAAAACCCTCCCCTCTTCGGCCCTGAGGGAATAGGGAGAGGCGGATACATAGGGACTTCCCGTGGGAACGCTTACCGCTATACCATTCATCAGAAGCGACCCCGCGTCCGCCGGGCCCGCCCCCGCCAGCCTCTGGAGAAGCCCCTTTCCGACACGTACCCCAAGACTCTGGATTTCTGTGACTACATGGGCGATCATTGGGTTTATCCCCACATCTTCAGCGCGACCTCCGCCACCCGACGGCCAAGGCTGCGAACCGTCTCGATGCCCACCTCATCGTGCTCGACGCCTTCCGGATGACCGCTCCACACGGTCCCCCCAAAGTGAGCCCCGGGTTTGCCGTCGCCCACGATAATCATATCTTGGACCAGCATAACCGCATGTACACTCTGGATAACGGCTTCCTGGCCCCCGTTTCGGAACCCGCCTACCGCGATGACGCCCCCGACCTTGTCTCGGAACAGGAATCCGTTACGTCTGAACATCACGCACCGATCCAAAAATGCCTTGCACTGGCCGCTCATGGCGCCCATATAGACCGGTGTGGCCACGATCAGCCCCCCCACATCCGGGTCGGAAAGGATGGGGATGAGTTCATTGAAGTCATCCTTTTGACCACATGTTAATTTTTTTGTGCAGGTGTTGAGGGCCTTGCAGAGGTTGACCTCCTTTTCCGCCAGATCGATGGTCACGGTAGATACCTGAGGATATGCCTCAGTGATCGCTTTGAGGCAGCAATCCAGGGCATACCGGGTGGTTTTTGCCTTGCGTGCGCTACAGGATACGCCGACGATTTTCATGGTGATACTCCTTTCTTTCGGGTTTAAAGGTCCAAGGGTTCAGATGAACCCCTTCCTTTTTATATTCAAATCAACGACGCCTTTTTCTCTGCTTCCAGGGTCTCCAGCACCTTTTTCCGAACGGCGTTGCACGCAGCGCTGGTCCGGTCCCTGGGCCGCGGGCAGTCTACCCGGAAACGGCTCACAATCTCAGCCGGCCGCCTGGATAAGACCAGGATGTCGTCGCTCATGAAAACAGCCTCGTCCACATTGTGTGTCACAAAAATAATGGTTATTTTCTGGGTCTCCCAGAGCCCGAGCAGAAATGCCTGCAGGTCGTTTCTTGTCTGACTGTCTAAGGAACCAAACGGCTCATCCATCAGGGTAACCTTCGGGTCGGTAATCAAGGTCCTGGCGATGGCCACCCGTTGCCGCATGCCCCCTGACAGTTCCCGGGGATACCGGTCCTCGAATCCGCTGAGACCGAACCTTGAAATATGCTTCTTATTAGCGAACGGCAATTTTGAAATCCAGGCCAAGGGCAATAACCATATTGGTACGCTTG
>JAWOIH010000185.1:0-4060 GCA_046484725.1 Candidatus Desulfacyla sp.
TCGCAAGGTGCGCACCTATTCAAAGGGGATGCGCCAACGTCTGGGATTGGCGCAGGCATTGCTCGGCGAACCCCGACTGCTGCTGCTGGATGAACCCACTGTGGGCCTGGATCCGGTTGCCACCGAGGATCTGTATAGCCTGATCGATGGGCTGCGCCAGCAGGGTTGCAGCGTGATTCTCTGTTCCCACGTGCTGCCGGGCGTCGAGCGGCATATCGACCGCGGCGCCATCCTGGCCGGGGGCCGCTTGCAGGCGGTGGGTACGCTGACCAGTTTGCGTCACGAGGCGGCATTGCCCGAGCGCATCCGCGTCAGTGGCGTGGTCGACCGGGAGTCCTGGATGCAACGCTGGAACGCTGCCGGACATCACGCCACACCACTTGGCAACGACGGTATCGAAGTCGTTGCACGCGGGGATCAGAAGCTGGATCTGCTGCGCGAGTTGCTGGCCGGGTCAGGACCACGCAGTCTTTCGGAACCTGCTCCACAAACTCGGTATAGTAGTTTCGACCCGGTTTCGCACCGTCGCATCCGGCGACCAGGAAAAAGTGCCTGATGGCGCCTCCCTTAACCGCTTCGATCACCTTGTCTGCCACACCCATCACGGCATTGCGGGCAAACCCGACCATGACAGATCCCTTGTCGCTGTCTTCTTCAAATCCGGGCAGGGAAAGCGCCTTTTCAATAAGGGGTGAGAAATCCTTATTGCTGATATGCGTCACACCGGGCCATCCCACCAGGCCGGTGGTGAATATGTTATCCTTGTATGTGTCCTTCGGTTTCTGGATGCAGTTGGTCGTCATGAGGATCGCGCCCGGAAATTCCGCAAACTCCTTTCCCTGGTTCTGCCAGGCCGTGCCGTAGTGCCCGTAAAAATGGGGGTATTTTTTTAATTCAGGGTACCCGTGGCAGGGAAGCATCTCTCCGTGGGTGTACACATTTATCCCTTTTCCTTCGGATTGTTTGAGCACGTCTTCCAGATCCTTGAGATCATGCCCTGAAACCAGGATGGCCTTTCCTTTCCTGGCGCCCAAGGGGACGGACGTGGGGACAGGGTGCCCGTACGCACCGGTATTGGCGGCGTCCAGCAGTTCCATGGCCTTCAGGTTAATCTCGCCGCATTTCAGGACCAAACCCACCCAGTCGTCCAGAGACAGCCCCGTGTTCAGGGTGGCGGCCAGGCCCTCGTGGATAAATGCATAGACCGTGTCGTCTTCCTGGCCCAATATCCGGGCATGGTCGGCGTACGCGGCAACCCCCTTGAGTCCGAAAACAAGGGTCCACTTGAGGGCATGGATATCCGCGTTGGGTTCGGAATCAGAGGTGATCCCCACCCCCTCGCCCTGCTTCACCATCTCTTCCAGGGTTGCCGCGGGTTTCAGGCTGGCGGCCGCATCGGAAAAATCCACCTTTCCGCCAGCAGCCCTCACCCTTTCCTTGAGACCCTCTCTCAATTCCACGCAGCGACGGATAAGCGGAACAAATCGCTCCGGATCAAAATCCACGTTGGTAAGCGTGGAAAAGGTGGCCTCACAGGTAAAAATATTAACATCCCGGTCAGTGATGCCGGCCTTCCGCCCCTCCACCGCATAAAGCGACAGACCTTTGAGGGCATAGATCAGCAGGTCTTGGAGCGCTGCCACATCAGGTTGTTTCCCGCAAACCCCTATCTTGGTACACCCCTCGCCCTTCGCCGTTTGTTCACACTGATAACAAAACATTGCTTGTCTCCTTTCTCGCTCTTCTGTTGTTCTTGATTACTCGGTTCACGTCTTCGGCTGTTCCCTGTTCGAGCTTGTCCCCATTATGAGGGATGAAAAAGAGATGTGCATTGACTTAAGTCAAGAAATGTCGTTTTTTTATTTTTTGTCGGCATCGGCTTCGCCGCATGCCTGTCAGGTGTGTTGTCGGGTGAGTGGAAACGCTTCCTTCTGCGCCGGCTGGATGTTTTTGTTCGCGCCTCTCAAAGACTCCCCCGGATGAGGGACTTATGGAGACGATTGCCCATTTCATAAAGAGGGATTGGGGCATTGCTGCCAGCCTTTTTTGCCCTTGGACCTCACGCGCACACAGTTGCTTTCAAACATTTAAAAAATCAATCGTGTAAGCCTCCATCCCTGAGGGATGTTTTGAGGCATACCCCCTGAGAGCCTGCGCTATAAGATCAAACTTGTCGCCGGGGATGGAATAGGGAATGATTAGCACCCCAGAATGGGGGCGGTTTTCATTGAAAAACTGGATCGTCAATTGAATAAAGTCATCTCTGTTTCGGGTGACCATAACCATGCCTTTGGAGGCCGCATACCTCAGTTGCTCATGGTCGGATGCCCCTTTCATTTGCACCTCATGCGTGCTGATCGCATTAAGCTGGAGGCTTCTCAATATATCGGCAACCCTTGGGCTGATATCCTCATCGAGATAATATTTCATGCTACGCTTCCGGCGAGGAAGGGGAACGCCTCGGAAACGTGTTTCGGCGTCCATGCTTCATTTTGCTCGATAAGATGCGTGATTTCATCAGGATATAGCCGATAGTATGCCAGAGCGTTTCTCAGCTGGGGTTCGGACAGCCAGTGAAAGGCAGCTTGAAGACGGCCATAGTCCTCATCTAGGCTCTTGTAGGCTGCAATAATTTCCCAAACCTCTATACCGGTCCCTGCAATTCGGGCCTTTCGTCCGTGGACCCCCTCATTGAATACAATACCCGGACAGCGATGCATTTTGATCGCTTCCTCCAGAAGTTCCTTTGTTACCGTGGAGAAATCCATGTTCCTTTCCCGTGCAATTACCTGAATTCCTTCCAACATTTCCTCGGGAATCCGCATGCTTTTTTGTATACTTGCCATACTGCCTCCAAATTGTACGAAATATGTATGACACGATATTACGATGTCGTTCAAGGTATGTCAATGGTTGCCTGACGGGCATTTCAAGGGGCCGGCCACAGATAATACCGGGCGTACTGCCGCACACCCTGCATGTTTAAACTGTCGGATTTTTTTGAGGGCTATTGGGGAAAGGGACCCCGATGGCAGTCAGATGATCTTTTTCCCCAGGCAGGCGCTGTGCCCGCAATAAGGACACCCATCCAGCTCCGCCAAGTCAGATACCATCCCGGCCCTCAACCCCCACCCCCTGTGGGCCGCTTCGAAACAAGAAATGGGCATGGTTCGATAAAAACGACCACGCGTAGCATTGGGTCCGGGTCTTTGGCAGAAGATCGGAAAGCCGTTCGATAAAATCTTCACGATCACCATCGTCCCTGAAGATCTTTCGTCTTTCTATCCCCCGGATCATGATCCCGCGGGTCGCGGGAAAGAAGACCGGGCGTATCTAAGCGTGCGACTCTCGGCATGGACCATCGGCACCATCACACACATTCCATGTCAAGTTATTTTATTACTTAAGGATTGTCCCCTTGATCCCTCTCGACGACTTCAGGCGGCTCTTTTACGCCGATGACAATTGTTCCGCCTTTCGCGATTGCAAACGAGGCAATCGGTCGAGCAAGAAGTGGAGGCTCTCGAATAAGGGCTTGAACTCAAATGTCTCGCCCTCGCCAAGAACGAAGAAATCAAGAATTCCCTTTGGGATAGGCACAGATGGTTCCTAGCAGTTCTAACGCCCATGCTTACCGGTTGGGGCGTAGCGGCGAGCCCCAATCCGCGTGAAGCATGGGCGTTACGATGTATGAGATGGCTAAGAAGGTTGCTCGGACTTGACGGATCCAGCAGTCCTCTTGTAGCTTTCCAATTGTCTGGTCAAAAGATCGATAATAGATTGAACTCTGTGGAGAGGTATTATGATGCTTCCTACACAGTCAGCGATTACTTCAGTTGGTGGATTCTCAGGTTCAGAGATGTAAATATCAGGCTTGACCTCGAAGAATAGTAATTTCAAATGTCCTTCTGCATTTTGCACCACCAAATTACTGGCAAACCGCGTAATGATGGTTTCAGGTACCTTCCATTTAATGGGTACTTTTCGTTCATTTTCCATCGGTGACGCTTTTTTTCTCTTACCCATAACTCCTCCAAATATTATCAGAATATGCCATATG
>JAWOIH010000233.1:0-6795 GCA_046484725.1 Candidatus Desulfacyla sp.
GGCGTCAAAACCGATCCCCTCCGCCTCTAAATACTGCATGACGCCGCAGGCGGCATCGAGGCCGAAAGAGCTGCCGCCGCTCAGCACCACGGCATGGATCTGCTGGACCAAGTTGACCGGGTCCAGGAGATCGGTTTCTCTGGTCCCGGGGGCCCCGCCCCGGACATCCACGCCTCCCGTCATCCCTTCCCGGCCCATAACCACGGTGCATCCGGTGGCGGCCTCCAGGTCCTGTGCGTGGCCGACGCTGATCCCTTCAATATCGGTAATTTCGATCTCTTTCATCAGGCTCGTCTCTGGTTGCGGGTTGCTGGATACTGGTTTTTCGAAGTTTGAAGTGATAAGCTTAAAGTGCCCAAAGTCGAAAGAGGAAAAACCCCGATTTTAACTTTTGACTCTACACTCCCCTTTCCGCACCTATTTTCCCTGCGCCTCCCCCACTGAATACTCGCCCCTGGTTAATGGTCCCTAATTTTAGGCAGTTCTCTTGTCGTTGATTGCTTTCAGCTTCGAGCTTCGAGCTTTCAGCTTTTCAGCCTGTCGCCGGTTCACTCGGACTCATTCATTCCCGCTGCAGCATCTCCCTGGCATGGGCCAACCCCCGGGATGTGATATTCCGTCCTCCCAACAGCCTGGCAATCTCTTGGGCCCTCGCCTCGGGGTCCAGTTCCGAAATCGTCGCCTCGGTTCGGCCGTTCATGACCTGTTTCCTGACCACAAAATGCGTCGTCCCCTGTGACGCGATCTGGGGGAGGTGGGTGATGCACACAATCTGATGATATAGGGCCAAAGAGGCAATTTTCTCACCTACCACCTCAGCCGTGGCCCCGCTGATACCCGCATCGACCTCATCGAAGACAATGCTTTCCACCGAGGCCGACCTCGAAAGGATGGTTCGTATGGCCAGCAGGATTCTCGAGAGTTCACCGCCCGAGGCGATTCTGGACAGGGATCTTAACTCCTCGCCCGGATTCGGGGAAATCATAAACTCGATCCGATCGACTCCCTCCGGCCGCATATCCTCCACGCGTGCCTGCACCAGAATCCCATCCTCATCCAGGAGGTCATTAAATGCGATGCTGAACTGGGTGTCTTTCATATGAAGCTGGTGGAGTTCCGTCTCTACGGCCCTCCTGAAATCCTCAGCCCCGTTTCGTCTCTTCCGGGAAAGGTTCCCGGCCTTTTTAAGGAGTTCGGATTCAATTTCTTCCAGTTCATGGTTCAGTCGTCCGAGTTCCCGGATCTTGCCTTCCAGATCGAACATCTTTGAGGACAGGGTCTCTTTGAACCTGAGGATATCTTCAATGGCGGCGCCATATTTTCGCTTGAGTTTCTTCAGGAGTTCCAGCCGTTCCACAACCTGATTCAGACGCTGAGGGTCTATCCGTACCGACTCTCGAAAATCCCGAAGGGTAAAAGAGATATCCTCTATCTGCGCCTCAATCCCTGCCAAAGAGGCCTTTACGGCATCCAGTTCAGGGGCCAATCTCGACCCCTTTTCCAGGGCCTTTACACAGAGGGCCACGGATGAAAGAGCAGAATCCGGGTCTTCGTAAAGGGTCTGATATCCGGTTGATGCAATCTCCAGAAGCTCCTCTGCATGTTGGAGACGCCGCCTCTCTTCTTCCAACAGATCATCTTCGCCCGGGACCGGTCCGGCCATCTCGATCTCCTGGATCTGAAACCGGGAAAGCTCTTCCCTCTCCTTCTGTGACCTGATCTCTGTTTCCAGGGATGTGATGTTCCCTTTCAGTGCCTGGTATCTCTCAAACAGCGTGCCCAGTCCCGCACGCTCATCTTCGAGGCCACTGAAATCATCCAAGAGATAGAGATGGTTTTCCGGTCTCAAAAGGAGTTGGTGCGCATACTGGCCTGAGATACTGATGAGCCTCGGCCCCAGGCGCGACAATGTCTGTAAGGTGGCCAGTGACCCATTGATAAAGACCCTGTTCCGCCCCTCACGGGATATGGTTCTTTTTATCAAGAGTTCGCCGTCAAAGGATATACCCGCCTCTTCCAATACGTCAACCAGACCCGGTGTCCCGGGCAGTACAAAGAGTCCTTCCACCACGGCCTCGGTACACCCGCTTCGGATCAGGTCGGCCGATGACCTCCCCCCCAAAATCAGATTGATGGCGTTGATGATGATCGATTTCCCTGCGCCGGTTTCACCCGAAAGGATGTTAAGTCCCTCCTTCAGGGACAGATCCAGGTGTTTGATGATGGCGAAATCGGTAATGACAAGATGGACAAGCATCATGCCCCCGGCGCTGATGGCAGAAATGAGTGTTTGCAGTTGCGGATTGCGGAAGGGAAAGGCGCAACCCATCCGTTCCCGATATTCCTGAAGCGGCATCCCAAGTCTGTTGAAAATCGGCCACGGCCCTGAGAAATGCGAAAGCTCACCCCCGTGAAACCCCATGGATCACGGCCATAACCTTATGGCCCGTTTTCGCCTATCAACCCGGGTCGTCTGTAATGACAAAATTGGGTGGGGCCTTCAGGACCCGCAAGATCTCTATCCTGAGACATAGAGGTTCGAGGTTTTCTTCCAACCGGTATTCAACTTGAGCCTCACAGGGCAACGACAAATCACATAACGAGATACGGTTTCCGGTTGCATCCAGGATCGCGGTCGATTCACCAACCCTGTACCGCTGGCCGGCAATAGAGATTCCCCCGTCGCCTTTGCCCTCGATGGTCACGGGATCGGATATAACAGTCTCCTCTCCTGGGTCCTGCGCAAAAGAGGAGCCCCATGCGGATAAGAAAAAAACGACCCACAGAAAAAGGAACCGGGTCGACGGCATATGTTGACCGGGGCGCCCTCTTTCATCTTGACCGCATACTGCCACGTGAATCTCTCCTCTAACCCACCTTACGCCCTCAAGGCGGTTTCCGGGTCACGCAAGATATCCGGATGAAATGCCTTGTCCATGTTCGTTTTCATTTCGCGCAAACCCTGTTCGGCCCAAATTGCGGATGAACCACGAGGTCCGTCAATACCTTGGGAAAAATAATAACACCTTCCCACAAAACGTGTCAAAGACAAATCCGGAGGGTGTCAGTGGTTTCCGCGTGTTGAATCTGGCTTGAAACAGCCGGAGGCTCTGAGAGATCATTAACCCTTTGGACCCTGAACCTATTTTCACGGCATCGAGCACAAAAACCCAACGTCTCGCAGGTGTTCTGCTAATGCCCCGAGGACTTCAGCTGCAACGTGGAGCGGGTATGCGCATCAATGGCGCGGTCGCTGAACCACCAGTACAGCTTGTCGCCGTTCATGAATGCCGTCACCTGATCCTTCTGGTGAGGACTGAATTGACGTCCGGTGACGCCTCCCGGCAGCACGGCCGCCACCTCCTCATCCTGGGACAGGTCCGCCACCATGCGGAGGGAGGCCGAATGGGTCACCCGAAAAGGGGCATCCAGATCGTACCATCCCCTGTTAAGCGTCTCCCCGGATCCGCCCATGGCCATGGGACCCGACCCCAGCAGCCCTTTGCCCGGGCCTTTTCGCCGCAACGGACTCACCAGTTCGAGGGTATGGATCTTGCCCCACTGCCATTCCTCCGGGTCTTTGCCCAATACCGGCGTCAACTGGGAGTGGGCCATCTGGCCGGCCTTGTGGAACAGATCGTCAAGGGTTTCGACCTTGTCGGTGGTTTGCCGATCATCGAACCAGCGGGAAGATCCCTTGCGCACCATCCGCTCGAGGCGTTCCTCCCAGAAATACCAGTTGTTGAGGAGGGTCATGACGGTTTCGGGACCCAGTTCGTCTTCAAATACCAGCCTCGCGAAATGGATGTAGGTGGCCTGAAAGACGGCGGGGGCGGCCAAGTCCGGTTGGTCCATGAAGTTCCAGCGGGCCAGGATGTCTCCCATTTTCCGGGTGTCCGCATGGGCCTGGAGGGCCTTTGCCATGATGGGGGCCACGGCCTCGGCCATGAGGTTCTTCACATCTCTCTGATACTGCCAGTGATCGTCCACGGTTCTTTTCCCTGGGTCGGCCATGAGTTCCTTGAGCCTTCGGTAGCGATAGGACGGGGCAAAGTATGAGGAATAGGAGTAGGGATAGTCGTGGGGAACGGTCTTGTGATTGCATGTTCCCAGCCAGCCCTTTTCAGGGTTGTCCGCATGGGGCATCAGGGACTGGGGTATCCAGCCCTTCCAGTTGTCTTCACTGCCCCTTACCACGTGGGGAAGGGTGCCCTGGCCGGGCCCCCGTACAGGGATCCTGCCCGATGCCCGGTAGCCGATATGGCCGTCCTTGTCGGCAAAGACCCAATTGAGGCAGAGCATGGGAAGGTCTTTCAACGCCTCGTGAATCTCCTGGGTCGACCGGGCTGTGAGGATGGAGGACAGACCGATGGCGGAGGTCATGGACTCGGCCGGGGCCCAGCGGAGGGTGACCACCCGGTCGGTCTTGAGATCCGGAAAGACGTCCGAGACCACGGGGCCCCTTTTCGTCATTCGAATGCGTATCTTCTCCTCGCGAAACCCTTCGGGGGCTTTTTTATCCTTGATCCGAAGGGTTTCCTCGATCACCTGAAAAGGTTTCGACGCGCTTCCTTCCAGATAGCGGTCCGGGGATGCGGGATCCACGGTTTCCACGTAAAGGTCCTGCATATCCCCATAGTTGTTGGTCATGGCGATGGCAACGTGAGCGGTCCGGCCGATGGCCATACCGGGAAAACCGGGAATGGTGGCGCCCACGGCCCGGATCTCCGGGGCGATGATACCTAAAGGGTACCATACCCCCGGCAGGATCCTGGCATCCAGGTGGGGATCCCCCGCCAGGATGGGCCGGCCGCCTGCGGACAGATCCGAACCGGTCACCCAGTTGTTGCTTCCCATGCGAAGGGGAAGGGCAGAGGCAAAGGCTTTAAGAGAGCGGTGCTTCCCTTGAATGTTGAGATTAGGGATCTCAGCATCGGGAATCCGGGTCTCCCCCGTGTCCCCGGGGCTGTCCGGGTTGATGTTGACGGGGAGGAGGTCGACCGCCTTCTCCGGTCCCACGGCCTCAAAGAGCATCTGGGCCGTGATTTCGGTCTGGAGGTTGGCCGACGTGGAGTAGGCCATATAGTAGAGGATGGAGAGAGAATCGCTCACGGTCCACGGTTCGGGGCGTATGCCCGACAGGGCGAACTCCAGCGGCACATCTTCGGGACAGCTTTCAATAAAAGCATTCACCCCGTCCACATAGCTCTGAAAATAGTCACGGGTCTTTTCATCCAGAATCCCGGCCTGTTTCCGAGCGATGCGCCCGATGCCGATGGTCCGCATGCGAATGTCCAGGTCCCGGGCAGAGGCCCCTGCCAGTTCACTGATGCGGCCTTGGGCCAGCAGTCGTGTGAGCTGCATCTGAAACAGCCGGTCCTGGGCCGTGACAAACCCCTGCGCCAGGGTGGCGTCCTGAAGATTCCGGGCGTAGATAAAGGCCATTCCTTTCTCGTCCCGCTTGACAGTCACGTCCTTTTCAAGACCGGCCAAAACCCGTTCTCCTTCTGTCTGGTAATCGTTGAAGCGGGGAAGGAAATAGATAACCAGCGCAATCGCGATTCCCAGCAGAACACCTGCCAGCAGAAATCTCTTGAACCATTTCATATTCTCTATCGGGCCTCCGTGCTGAAAGAATTTGAAGTGAACGAACGCGGAACAACCCCAACCCAAAAGCATCTCACACAAAGAGATAAAAAGGAGTCCCTCTTTTGGTGAAAGAAAACCTGGGGATACGGCACGATGCCCCTTTTTGGGACTCGGCTCGGAAAAAGCGGCCCCTTCGGGGCGGTCGAGACACCGAACCCGTTGGGTGCGTAAAGGTTTCAGGCCCGCCCTGGCGCTACGTATTGGACTTGGATCTGGTCATCCGGTTTCTTCGGTTTACGATGATCTGTGATAACTACCATGGCGATCCAGGTCTGGGCCAGGGTTTCAGGTGTCAAAATCTGAGGTCGGCAGCGCGGTTGCGCCCGGAATTAAAATCCCACTGCCAGCGCGAAGACCTGTGGACGGTTATCCATGCGTGAATATACCCTACCGCATCTGTAGTTTGCAAACACAATGCCGTCGATGTCGGTTTCCAACCATCTTCATACCGGCCAGCCTCGATCGCGTCGATAATCCGGGCGACGGATCAGCTTCCAGGGTCCGGAAAAGCGATGGGTGGTCTTTGATAAGAGATATTCCGGGTCATTATGTTGTCGCAACCGACGATCCGGATCACTGCTTGGCCCACAATAACACCGACCGGTAAACTCGCTTTGAAGGATATAGACCCACGCGGGCATGCGTCACCAAAAAAGGCCCAGCCTCCGAAAAGGCTGGGCCTTGGCTTTTTTGTGGCTCCCCGGGACGGACTCGAATCCAGCTTGGCGGGATCTCGCCTCCTCCTCGACCGATCCCGACCAAGTGGTTAATCCCGCCATTCGGCGGGACTCTACCGACCCCCTTCCGCACTCAGAAAACGAGAAATGCCACGCTTTTGCGTGCCCGAGCGACGTGGTTCGCCCGACGGGCACGACGTGTCGAGCGTCTGCGGGTGCGTGCGACGTAGCGGAGACGTGCAACGGCAGCAACGCGTGCCCGGCGGACCGGTTTGAGCCGGCCACCGAGGTATGTCGCGCGGCTGTGCCTGGCGGCTGCGACGTCGCGGAGATGTGTCCCGGCAATGCTGCGGCGTGCCCGAGCGACGTGGTTCGCCCGGCCGGCACGACGTGTCGAGCGTCTGCGGGTGCGTGCGACGTAGCGGAGACGTGCAACGGCAGCAACGCGTGCCCGGCGGACCGGTTTGAG
>JAWOIH010000308.1:0-11709 GCA_046484725.1 Candidatus Desulfacyla sp.
CTTTCAACAGCGGAGACATGTCCTTAATCCCCGGGGGATAGCTTTTGTTTAGCTTGACATCGATTCCCCTCTGCTTGAAATAGGGGACCATGGCATTCCCATACTCGATGCCGTGGAGATCTCCACGATAAACCACGGCCACCGATTTCACGCCAACTTCCTTAAAGATGTCGGCGAGGGCAGGGGCCTGGGTGTCGGAGAAATTCAGGACCTGGAAAAAGTAGGGGAGGCTCAGTTCCTTGAGCTTCAGGGCGCCGCCAGGTCCCCCGATCAATATGTACCCGTATTTGTTGGCAACGGGCGCAGCGGCAAAGAGCCAGGCCGTTCCCCATGGGGGAAAGACAAAGTCCACCTTGTCCTCTAAAATGAGCTTTTCCAGAAGGTTCGTCATGGTGCCGATATCGCTCTTGTCGTCGTATCGTTTAAGTTCAACCGGCAGCTTCTTGCCGTATTCCTTCACATAAATGCCGCCGTTTTTGTTGACCTCATTGACCCACAGCTCATAGATCTTGCCGCCCGATATGGCAACACCTCCCGCCAACGGCCCTGAGAGAGAGATGGCCTGTCCGATGACTATCTTGTCTTTGGATCCTTTGTCCGCAGCGCCGGCAGTACCGGCCAGGAAAACCACCAGGATCACAACTACCAGTAATCCGCGCCAAACCCCACTTTTAGTCTTCATTTTTCCCTCCTTCTTAATGATTCAAGATCCTTCCACCCATGACTGTCATCCACCCGCATACCTCTTTTCACCGGCTTGGGAAAACATTCTCCTGATGCGCCTCCACTTTTCTGCGCCTTAACTCCTTTCCGGGCACTGTAAACCAGGAGCCCTCTGTATGAAACCACTTTTAGCGCACATCCGCATAAAATCCGCAGGTCTATCCGGGTCGAGTTTTACTAAACCCCCCAATTAACCCCCGCGCTGCTGAGTGCAGCCCCCGACACATCTACGATAGATGCGCCACCGTCGATCAAAAGCACAGATCCGGTCATAAACGAAGCATCGTCGCTTGCCAAATAACTGCAAAGACCCGATATCTCATCGGGGGCAGCTACCCGCCGAAGGGGGACGTTGGAGGATATGCAGGAAAAAACCCCATCCACGTCCGTTGATAGCACCTCCGCAAGCGGACTGAGGGCGTCCTCCAGCATCTCCGTTCGGGTTGCCCCCGGACAAACGGCATTGCAACGTATTTTGAATCGTCCATAATCCAAAGCAGCCTGTTTCGTCAGCATGTTGATAGCGGCTTTTGAGGTGCAATAGGCCGCCATGCCGGGCAGACAACGCAATCCGCCCAGGGAAGAGATATTGATAATGGATCCGCCGCCGCCTTGAATCATATGGGGTATCGATGCTTTCATGGCCAAAAAAGACCCGGTCAAATTGATCTCGATCACCTTTCGCCAGAGTTCTTCATCCAGGTCGGCAATCGTTCCACCCGGATCGATGCCTGCATTGTTCACCAGCACATGGAGCCCGTTTCCGAATTCAACGGCCGTCTCAACCATCCGCTCCACATCTTCGTACTTCGAAACATCCCCTGAACATGTCGTTACCATGTCTGCGGGTAGTGATTGAGCCACCTGATCGAGCATTGACTGGCGTCGGCCGGTGATACATATCTTAGCTCCATCCGCAATGAATCGCTTTGCGATGGCAGCACCGATACCGGTGCCTCCACCCGTTATGAGCGCTACTTTCCCCTTCAGTGTCATCTCGCTGCCTCCCGGGCGTTGGTTGATAGTTGTTGGAGACCTGCATCTGTTTGCCCTGAAATCGGATCGACCCGGTAGAAAGGCCCCTTTGGGTTGTGTCTATCCATGATCACAGGGGCTGCATGTCTTGCGGGTAGAAGGTCACCGATAGTTTCCTGATCAAGGCGCCCGCAGGTGTATTGGCGATTTTCCCATCCTCCCCGATGGCGAAGAACTTACCGGTTTCCCTCATCTGATCCCAGTTGTGGAAGAACACCGTGGAGACCGGCAGACCGAATTCGCGCCAGCTAAAAATGTACTGATTGACGTCGAATTTGTAGGTAATGTGAAGTTCAACATCCGACTCCCCTTTCAGGGGTCCGACAATGCAATGCCAGGCATAACGCTTCTCGTTTAGATAGATATGCTCGAAACATTGGTTAGGGTTGTAGATGTAAAGGGCCCTAAGCCCTATCAGATCGCGGGTGGGCGCCGGCTTGCGACCCGTCGGCGGGATGGCCGGGTCACCGAGCACCCCTGGAGTGAAATCCTGTACTGCACGGGGCTCCTTGCCGATATCCCCCTCACGCATAATGGTATGGACCGAAAGAACCTGGCGTGTCTCAGTGTTAACGAAGAATGTACGGCATTGCCGCGGCTCGTGGGCAAAGGTCATGTCAATATAGTAGGTGTGAGGCGCAACCTCGATCGCCTCGTACCAATCCGTGCCGTTCTCGGAACCGCTCTGCCAGTTCACTGTATTGGGCTGAATAAATTCGAGATCGAAGACCGTCCCTGAATTTAGGGTGATTTTCATCTTTTGATTGACCAAATCCGACGTTGCCTGGATTCGATGGTAGGCCATATCCGCTGCATAGTCCTCGTACTTATAATCGGTTTCACCTTCTCTTTGTGGCATTGCACACCTCCATATGATCATTAGGTTTCATCCCGCACATGCCCGGGCAGCCTCGTAAATCGACCATTTCCCTACTCTAAAGAGATGGTTCCCTGTGGCCTGATTCCAAGCGACGCCCCCAATAGGCTATTCCACCGATAGAAAGGCAGCGGCAACCGGGTCTTCCGGATCGTGAGCCGCTTCACCTCAGTGAGTTCCTCAACCGAGTACTTCGGTCTTCTTGAACCGATACGCAAATGACGCCTCAATATTTAGCTACTTCTTTGGCCACGCAGGCTTTATTACAGGAGGGGCCGTACGCTTCGGCCCGGGGTCTATGACCTCAAACACCCCATTCTGCCACTGGCCCCATTGACCGGGATGGTTTGCCGAGATCTGCCTCTCATCGTACCAGAAAGGTCCCAGGGCCGTGTCGAATCGCTCCTTGGCCATGATCTCCCTTATCTTCTTCTGATCAAGGGTTCCCGCCTTCTCTACCGCCTGTTTAAAATGCTGCATGGCAGAGTAGAAATAGATGGAGCCCCAGTAATTGCCCATCTCTTCTCCTGTGACCTCCTTGAAATGGCCTGCGAACTTTTTTGCTCCGGGAGAACTCTTTGCGTTCCACGCACCCCCTCCGATGACCCCTTCAACGGTGCTCGCGCCAAAGGCATTCCTATAAAACGTAAAAGCCGGGCCGACACTCAGCACAAAGACCTTGAAATTGATGCCCAACTCAATCGCCTGCCCGGTAATGAGCATGCACTCATCCGGATAGCTGAAACCCACAAAGGCATCCACATCAAGGGAGTCGGCTTGCTTCAGCAGGGGCGATAGATCCTTGATCCCCATCGGGTAACCCTTTTTCATGGCCACCTCTATCCCCCGCTTGGCGAATTCCGGGACCGCCTTCCCACTACACTCCACGCCATGGAGGTCTTCATGGGAGATCAACGCCACCCGGTTCACGCCCAGTTCCAGAAGGATATTAGCCAGAACAGGCACCTGGGTTTCCGAGAAATTCAGACTCTGGAAAAAATAGGGCAACCTGAGATCCTTCAGTTTCTCCGCGCCGCCGGCGCCTCCGATCAGTATATACCCATACTTATTGGCGATGGGGGCCGCGGCAAAAAGATTGGCAGTGCCCCAGGGGGGGAGTATGAAGTCGACCTTATCCTCCAGGATGAGTTTCTCAAGGAGTCTTGTCATGGTGCCGATGTCCGACTTGTCATCATATATGAGGAGTTCCACCGGCAGTTTCTTGCCATACTCCTTTACATAGATGCCGCCTTCGGCATTCACATCCTTGACCCATAAGTCATAGTAGGGCGAGCTGACCACCGCGTTGCTGGTGGCAAGCGGACCTGAAAGGGAAACCGCCTGCCCAATGACGATCTTGTCTTTGGCCGCCGCCCCGGCGGCGCCGGTCAGGAAAAACAATGCGACTGTAATTACGAATATCCGAGTCAATGCCTTGCTTTTCATTTTCGTCCCCCCTTTCTTCACCTTATGTTGCGCTCAAAAATCAAATGTCCGATCGATCTCCTCATCAGGGATGGAAAAAACCGTATTGTGGGGCGGCAGGGGTTCCTTGTAGAAGAATTCGGGCAACCGGTCGTCCTTGCTGGTGAATCCCGCCTTTCGGTTGAATTCCCGCTCCGCCTGAAGCACCTTAATCCCGAGGGCCGGGACATCCTCCGGTCCAAGCTTTGTCCCGAATTTGGCATTAATGGCCTGGAGGAGGGCAGCGCCCGCCTCAGGGGTGGTCAGGGCTACATAGGCCATGAAGCAGAGACCCGTGCAGTCGGCCGCGGCCGTGGCGATCTGCAGATTCCTGGACGCCTCCACCTGGCCTTCGGGGCTCAACGGGTCCAGCCTCTGCTCCAGATATTCGCCGATCACGTTGCCCGCCGTGTGATCCCCTCCCATGGGGGAGGTGGCGAATGTCACGCCGTTTCCCTGCATGGCCCTTGGGTCATAGGCGGCGATGCTCTGGCCTTTCACAACCGGGACCCGGGCATGGTTGAAGTGTTTCCCTACCGCGGCAGGCCCCTGTCCCAGGATGGTGCCGAGTTCAGTGCCCGAGTCAATCTCCTCCACCATCCGGATGGCGGCCTCGCCGTCCCCAAAGGATGTGTAGCCCGCATCCATGGCCACGCCCACGCCCACCCCCGTGCTCATGGTATCCACGCCGATGTCGTCACAGAGAAAATCCAGGCGCGCCACCATGTCCAGGTCGACGATCCCGGTCATGCCCCCCATGGACCAGATGGTTTCGTATTCGAGAGAGCCCGTTACATAATTGCCCGCCTTGTCTACGAACTCGTTGGAGCAGTGGATGATGCACTGGGCGCATCCCATGTGGGTGGTCTTGCCTCCCCGCTCCTGGATCATCTGGGCCATGGCCTCCCCGCTGATCTTTTCCCAGCCGTCCAGGACCCCTTGGGTGGCATTGTAGCAGGGAAAGGCCCCCATGGAATTGACCGGGGCTACGAGCCCGGCCGTGCCCAGCTCGGGCATGACATGCCCGGCCATGGGATGGGCCTTGATGATCTTGACGATCGCCTGATTGGCCGCCTTGAAGGCCTCGGGATCGGCCAGCGGATCGGCGTCGTCGCCCCGCTGATCCACCACGATGGCCTTGAGCCCTTTTGCGCCCATGACCGCGCCCAGGCCCCCCCGGCCGGCGGCCCGGCAGGGCCGGCCATCCACATCGGTGCTCTGGATGGAGGCAATGGCCAGCCTTCGTTCCCCTGCAGGACCGATGCAGAGCACGCCGTTCTCGGGACCGTATGACTCGAACAGTTTTTTCGTCAAGGCATAAGTCCGCATCCCCTTAACGTCCTGCGCTGAAATCAGCTCGGCCTTGCCGTCCCGGTCAATCCTCAGGATGTATCGTTCTTCCTCCGGGCACTGGCCCTCAATAATCAGGGCCGTGATCCCTAAGTTTCCCAGGGCCGCGGAAACCGTTCCGCCCGCATTGCTCTCCTTGATCCCCCCGGTGAGCGGGCTTTTCGACCCCACAGAGATGCGGCTGGTATTGACCAGCGGGGTCCCTGTCAGGGAACCGGGGGCAAAGATGAGTTTATTCTCAGGACCCAATGGGTCACATTTCGGCGGGACCTCCGCGTTCACAAAGATGGATGTCAACCCCCTCCCGCCGAGACCGAGATATGCCTGCGGCACATCCTCAACACGGACCGCTTTGTCGTTCATATTCACCCTGATAAATTTCATATCTGCCCCCTTTTTATAAGAAATGCCTAAAGTGCCTTAAGTGAGCTAAGGTGTGTAAAGCGCCTAAAGGCGCAGGACCGGTTTGATCACAAGACCCTTTTCCATATCGTCCACGGCCCGGTTGATCTCGTCAAAGGGATAGAAGGTGATCATACGGTCAAAGGGGAACCGGCCCTGCCGGTAGAGTTCGATGAGTTTAGGGATAAAGAGATCGGGGATGGCATCCCCTTCAATGATCCCTTTTACCGCCCTGCCGTTCATGATCAGGTCCATGTTGAGGCTGACCTCGGTGCCGGGGGCCACGACCCCCACCAGGCCGCACACCCCGAGGAGGGGGAGGACATCCACGGCCTGCCGGAATACCGCCGGGTTCCCCACGCACTCGAGACTGTAATTGGGACCCCCGCCCGTGATCTCCTTCACCGCTTCAACAGGGTCGCCTTCACGGGCATTGACCGTGTGGGTGGCCCCCAACTCCCTGGCCATGGTGAGCCGGTCAGGATGGATATCCACCGCAATGATGGTCGTGCAGCCGCAGACCACCGCGGCCATGATGGCGCTCATCCCCACGGTCCCTGCGCCAAACACGGCGATGGATGTGCCGGCGCCGGCCTTGAGGGAGTTGATGACCGCGCCTGCTCCGGTCATGACGCCGCAGCCCATGGGGCCCAGGATCTCGAGGGAGACATCCTTCGGCACCTTGACCACATTCCTTTCCTCGGCCAGCGCATAATCGGCGAAGGCAGACTGTCCAAAAAAATTGCCATGGATGACCTGATCCCCTTTTCGGATCGTCGTTGTCCCGTCCGGCCGGGCCCCGCTGAAGTTGAGCTGCAAAAAGTTCTCGCAATAGGGATCGTTGCCCGACTTGCATGAGGGACATGCCCCGCAGCACATCCAGCTCAAGGTCACATGATCCCCGGGCACGACCTTGGTTACACGGGCCCCCACCTTTTCCACCACCCCCGCCCCTTCGTGCCCGAAGACACTGGGCAGGGGGATCGGCAGATGCTGGTCCCTCCCGGCGAGATCCGTATGGCAGATGCCGGAACCGACCAGGCGGACCAGGATCTCATTGTCAAGGGGTTCGCTGAGTTCCAGCTCTTCGAGGGTAAACTTGCCTGATGGTTCAAAAATGACTGCTCCTTTGATTTTCATCATGCCCTCCTAAATTGGTTGACTGGTTTTCGCAACTCATTAAGAAAACTCCGAAAATATGGCAGGGATGGCGTTATGGATGCCTGAGTCAGAGCCGGTGCTCCACACCCTAACCTATCCCTTACGCCTGAAGACCCTGAGTTGCCAGTTCGACAAGAGAATTCACTTGCATTGGGTGGGTAATTAGCAAGTCGAATGAGATTTGTCTATTATACGAAAGTATACTTTTTCCCAGGTTGAGAACCTCTTTGAATGGTCCGGAGATACGGGCGGTGCATCAAGCGGAGCGTATGGCTTATATGGGTGAGATGAGATGCGGGTATCGGGTCAAAATTCTGTTGATCAGGGTTGTCCTGTTGTTGACGCCGACTTTTTCATAAATGCTCTGAAGGTGCTTTTTGATGGTGACTTCGCTGACGAACAACTTGTTGGCGATTTGTGCATTCTTCAATCCCAAGAAAAGGAGATTCACCACATCAATTTCTCTTCGACTCAGATGGAACGTGTCCATGAGATACTTCGGATTGATGTTCGCAGACGACTTTTCTTCGACCGAGACCATGAACATCTGCGAGTCTTGCCAACCCGATTCCTGATCAAGGACTTTTGACACAAGCGAAAAACGACTTTGATTCGGGCCGTTGACAACACTATGCCTAGGGATCGTCATCCCTCCGGTGGGCCAACTCTTTAAGTTGGATTTGATTTCCCGACAGTCCTTTAATAACTGGGAAAAAACGACATCCGTGTGATTATGAGCAGATCCCGAACCCTTTAGCTTGCCACAAATCTCCTCCGCTCTTGGGTTTTTGTAGACAATTTGAAGACTTTCGTCCAGCAGGATTACCCCTGTCGATGATTGTTTTTCGATATAAGCCAGTATGTTTCCACTAAGTGTTATCCTTTTTCGAAGGTCGTTATGTGCCAACGCATGTGCCAGGTACGGAGAAATGGCCTTTGCTGTGCGGATTTCCTTTTCCGCAAAGCGACGGGATTTCCGAGGTCGGGTCAATACAATTCTACCGTAGAGTTTTTTCTCAGCGACCAAATTGACAATGAGTTTGTGGTGGATCTTCTGAGGTTTGAGGAAGTCGTTATAATATTCGGTGGGCTGGAATGAATCATAGCTAATGACCTTTTCCAGATAAGGCAGACTCCTTTTTGTATCCAGGCCATGGGTCAGATGCAGAGGATCGAATTTGTGATAGTAGGTTTTGTAATATCTACAGTAGGCTTTTTCCAGTTGTTCGAGAATGATAGAGGTGAGTTGTCCACGTCCGTCCGGGAGAAAAAAAATGCCTCCTTCTGCGGAGATGGAGTGAAAGAAGGCACTCAACGCTTTCTGCCTGACCATCTTACCGTCCAGAGATTCATTGGCTGCACTGATGACTTCCAGCACATTGGTCAATACGGGATGAGGCAGGTTATCCATCATCATGTTTGCCCTGATCCGGCGGACCAACGCCGGAGAGACTGTGAACGGCCGACGGCGTACGGATATGACCCGTGACAAAGAGTGAATGCCAATCCTTATCCGTTAATGGACAGGCATTCCGCATACGGCAGAGCAACGATGCCTTGCTGCTAAATTTAGAATAATTTCTCCTTGTTACATTTTGATTATATGTGGCTTGCCGTTGGGTGTCAAGCCAAAACCAAGCTTTGCGCCTGTGCGGCGACATGCTCATGGGGCGATTCACGATCCGGCATGGAACCTTTTTCTGAGCTCTCTTTTCAAGATCTTACCCTGGGGGCTTTTAGGGAGTTCGGCCACGAATTCAACGGACTTGGGGGTCTTGAATGAGGCCATCTGTCCTCTGCAAAAATCGATGATCTCCTCTTCAACGGCAGCGACGCCGACTTTCAAGACCACCACCGCGTGGACCCGTTCCACCCAGTAGGAATCGGGAACGCCGATCACGGCCGCCTCGGCCACGGCCGGGTGCCGGTACAGGACCCCTTCCACCTCCTTGGGATAGACGTTTTCCCCGCCCGTGACGATCATGTCGTTTTTTCTGTCAGCGATATAGATAAATCCCTTTTCGTCGTAATATCCCAGATCGCCGGTCCGCAGCCATCCATCCTTCACGGCCGCTTCCGTATCTTCGGGCTTGCCCCAGTAGGACGACATAATCCGCTCGCTCTGAACAATGATCTCGCCGATCTGGCCGGGCAAGAGGTCGGTGTCCTCGTCGTCCACGATCCTCATGTGGACACCGATGCAGGGTTGACCGCAGGATTCGAGCACCCGCATGCCCTCTTCCGATGCCAGGGCGGCACGGTGGGCGGCCTTGCTGAGGACGGTCGTATGGGGCCCGGACTCTGTCTGGCCGTACCCCTGAAAAAAGAGAGGCCCGAAGGCCGACAGACCCCTCTTCAACACCTCGACGGGCATGGGCGATGCCGCGTACCAGATCCGCTTCAGAGGGCGTAGATCATATTGCTCGATGTCCGGGAGATTCAGCAGGGATATGAGCTGGGTCGGAACAATGTGGAGGTCGGTGATCTGCTCGGCGGAAATGGTCTTTAACGTCTCTGCCGGATCGAAGGAGGCACGGGCCATGATGACATTACATCCGCCCATCAGGAAAAAGGGCCATATATGGCTGTCCCCGCCGATGTGGAACATGGGGAGGACCACCAGGTGACGGTCGCCGGGTTGGAGCCCGAGATCCAGGGCCTTGATCTGGGTATTCTGCATCTTCTGGGAATGGGAGTATACGGCGCCCCGAGGGGTTCCCGTGGTGCCGCTGGTATAGAAAATAACCAGGGGATCGTCCTTTCCCACTGCCGCATCAGGCTCCTCCACGGGATGGCGCTCCAAGAGGTCCCTGTAAGCGATGACACCTCCCTTTGCCTGGCCGAAACGGATGAAGGATCGCGTCCTTATTGATCGCTTCCGGATTTCCTCCACGCCTTCCTGGAATTCGGGGGTGAAAAACAAGACAGCGGCCTGGGAATCGTCGACGAGATGGAGCAGTTCCTCCGGCTTCAGGCGGGGGCTGAAATGGGCAAGGATAAATCCCCCTTTCATGGCCGCTCCGAAGACCTCCGGATATTCGAGTCGGTTCCATGAAAGGATCCCGATAACGTCCCCTTTTTGAATGCCGAGGGACTTGAGCCCATGGACGAGGGCATTCACCCTCTCGTTGAAATGCCGAAAGGTGATCTTCTCGGAACCCCGCACAAAGGCCTCGGCTTCGGGATAGAGGACGGCGTTTCGATAGATGAGATCTGCAAAGGTCCCCAGCGGATAACGGCTCAATTCCTTGAGTATCAGTTTTTTGTCCACGCTCACTTCCTATAGGAGACGGCGGTAGATCAGGCCGGGCTTAAGGATTCGTCAAGGGTGTCACGGTAAGGTGGTGACGGAAGCGCATCAATCCAATGGTCTGACATTTATACGGTAAAAAATATCAAATATTTTGTCAAGGAAAACTTAAAGGCGGTTTTATGTTGCACCATTCTCTCGGGCAAGATATGTACAGGAAAATTCCTGCGTCCAAGATGGGCAAGAGGATGCCGGTTATCCCGGAATAACCACCCCTTTGAATGACTAAAACCAGAATGGCTCCCCTTTGGATTCAAGTTGAACTTGAGCCGGACTTTCATTATCATGGGAGGCAAAGGAGATATTGATGCGCAATTTTAAACCCGTCAAACAACCGAGAATCTCGGATGTGATCTTTCAGCAGCTCAAGAATGCGATCCTGGCCAACGAGTTCAAGGCCGGAGACAGGCTCTCCTCTGAAAAGGATCTGTCAGAGCAATTTCAGGTGAGCCGCGTTGCCGTGAGGGAGGCCATTCGCACCCTTGAAAATGCAGGGTTTGTGACGATCCGCCAGGGACTGAACGGCGGCGCCTATGTGACCGATCTAACCTTTGAACATCTGGCCAATGCCTGCCTGGATCTCTTTCTGGCCAACAAGATATCCCTGCATGAACTGCACCATGTCCGCATTCTCATCGAACCGGAGGTGGCGCGCCTGGCCGCTCTCCACACCAGTCCCGAATGGAACGAACGCCTGCTGAAGGCCTATAAGGCAGAGCATCCCGCCGGCGCCTCTCTGAGCGAAGATATCGCATCGGCAACCCGGGTGCATTTCATCCTGGCCGAGATGTGCGGGAATCGGTTCCTGGAGGCCATTGTCAATTCGTTGCTCAAAATGAGCAAGAAGATCATCGAGGAAATGGGCCCGACCCCCCCCAGTTCCATCCATCCCCCCGGCCTGCATGGCCCCATTGTGGATGCGGTGTTGGCCGGAGACCCGAATGCCGCCGCAGAGGCCATGAGAACCCACGCCAAAATCTTCTACGACAACCTGGTAAGGATGGAGAAGGACTACCGTGAGCATGCCCCTGGAAGGGGTTGAAGTGGGCGCAGCATGGACGGGCGGGCGGCTGGCTGAAATGTGTTTGTATTTACCGGGAATATTGAGCAGAGACAAAACAACACCTCATGCAAAAGCCGATTTAAACGATAAAGTGCTGCGCCATAAGAGGGTCTCAGGGTGAGCCCATGCCGGTAAGAAACGGATATTGACGGCATGCCTCTCCGATACGCTGAACGCAACAAAGGGATTTTAACAAAAGATATCGCGTGGAGAAGAGCCGATGGAAGCCTGTTCGTCAAAAGTCACATCAAAGGGTCAGGTTGTGCGTCGACAGCAGATGGGGTCGCTTCAGTGATGTTGCGCCGACTTCCATCCTTTATTCTT
>JAWOIH010000349.1:0-8915 GCA_046484725.1 Candidatus Desulfacyla sp.
GCAATAATAATAGCAGGCAACAACGTAATGTCACCAACGCCCTATTGGTTTGTCATAGAATAATCCTTGCAATCTTGTGTGCATAAAGGGCTCAATGTACCAATCCTGAGTTTATTAGACGCATAATATCGCTTCTACCATTTGATTCTTGCTTCCGGTAATAGGATGATAAAGGGGGTTAGCCGATCATAAAGGCTGACCCTTTTTTTCTGAAGAGCTGTGGCTTGCTACCCTTTAAACTAAAGGATAAAGAAATCCGCTAACGACATTTTTCCCCGTCTTGGCTGGAAAGCGGCAGAGGAATGTTGTATTGAGAAGCCCTCATGATTCCAGTTTTCCGGAAAGACATCATTCGACTGGGAACAGGCTGCGAGGACCGCCCGACACGGCCTTCGCAAATATCCTTTCCCCCGGGTGTTTTCAGCTTCAAAATGGTCAATACGCCCTCAGGCGGGACATTCGATTTTTTCTTGACCCCCAAGGCCTCTCCCACTATACTTCCTCCAAATAACGGTTTGTTCTCACTTCACTATCACTTGGCAGAAACGGGATTTCTTCCGGAACCGATCGAGGGTGTGGAACGGTCAAAAGCGCAGGTTTCCACAGAGATCTTTTTCACTCCGGCCTGGGCATTTTTCCGGTTTACACATTAAGGAGGATAGAGAGAGTGAATCCATCCAGAAACCATTTCGCGACTTGGGCGTGTCTTTTTCTGTGCGGCGCATGCCTTGTCTTAGGGGCCATGGCAGTACCGAAGGCTTCAGGTCAAACCTATGATTTTGATGAAGGCATGAAAGAACTCACCTCCGGCATGATTTCCAAAAAAGAAAATCTCCTCAAAAACAAGAGGATCGCCGTCTTCGGCATTGTGGAGGGTCGAAGCGGCGAGCAATGGGGAATTTCGTCATATATTGAGGATGAAATCGTAGACGCTTTCGTCAATGAGGGATTTACCGTGGTGGAGCGAAGAAGGATCGAAGATGTCCTTCAGAAGGAGATCAAAAAAGGAACCGATTTGTGGTTTGACGAGACTCAAATCGCCCAATTCGGGAAACTCCTGGGAGCCGAAGTGGTGATCACCGGAAGATACAATCGATGGGGCAACAATATCCTCAGGATTAATGTCCGGTGTATCAGTGTGTCCGATGGGAAGGTCCTTGCTGCGAACAGGATCAATGTACACACCGACAGGATAGAAGATCTGCTGGAGAAACCGCAACGGGACGAGCCGAAAAATACGGGGCAAAAGGCCGAAAAATCCAAAACGCCGGCCGAACCTTCCGAAAAGGAGGCGCCTCAGCCAGCGCCTTCCTACCCCCAGGGCCAGAGTCCGCAGCCGGGGGCATACCCGCAACAACAGCAGGCCCCTCAGTACGGTTCTTTTTGTTGCGATCAATATGGAGTCAGGCGATGTCCCCTGGCTCAACCGCTTCCTTTGGGAACCCCCTGCTTCTGCCCGGGTGTATGGGGGACCGGCTACACCTGTCCATAGCAGGTTGCCTCCCGTCACTAAGCGGGCCAACCTAAGACGGCATCCGGAACATCAACATGGCATTCCGGTCCTTTTCGCTTCCCGAGCCGTCAAATGGCTCCATGGCAGCCGATGCCAGAGATGCACGGGCGTTTTTCCCCAACTGCCCCCCAACCTGCTGGTTGAACACAAAGGTTTGAATGGAACCGGTTCCGTCCCCGTTGTTCAGAATCTCAATGATCCTGCCCTGTTGTGGAAAATCGATCAGAGAGGATGTTTGGATTTGCCAAAATCCCCGCCCCTGTCCGGCGGGGCTGGCAATAGCCCTGATATCATTAAGATGGGAATGGCCCGCAACCAGGGCAATCACATGGGGCTGGGAAAGGAGAAGCCGCTGCAGCTCCGAACGGCTGCCGTCCAGGGCCTCCAGGGGATGATGGGAGACGATGACGGCCAGATGGGACGGATATTTCTCCAGCTCTCCCCTCAACCACTGGAGCTGTACGCTTCCCACGCTTCCGCCTGCGCTCCCCCTGGGCGACACGCTTTCCAGCACATAAAACCTCACCCCCGGTCTGATAATCTGTTTCCCGCTTCCCGCAACCGGGGGCAGGGCCGTGAAAGCGTAGTAACCCTCGAATAGGAGGCCTTCTCTGACACCAGGGCTGAAATCAAAGCCTTTTGCGCGGGAGCCGAAGGCCTCCTGCAAGCGAACCTCGCCCTCCTCCGGAAAGTGTTTCCGAATAAATTCCTGCTGGTCCATGAACTTCAGGTCCGTAAAGGCCTCCAGCATCCGGGCGGGGATGTTGCCCAGGCCCAACACGTCGTGATTGCCGATGGTCTGAAACCAGGGAATCGATAAATAATTCATTTCCGAAAGGAATCCTATCATTTCAGGAGTGGTTCCGATATCCACCGAATCCCCGGTATGAATGACGAAGTCCACCATCTCATCTGAGGCATTGAGCGTCTTGACCATGGATCGCAGGACGTCCAGATCAAACTTTTCCTGAATCTCCGGCCTGTCCAACCCCCCGAACCCTATGGATTCTCCAAAACTGTCCAGGAGGGCCTCCAGTTTGGGATGGCCGCTAAGTTTGAACTGTTCCAGCGTGATGTGTACGTCGGTAATCTGCCCAAAACCGATCAGACGATCCTGCGTCCAGCCCCGGGAAGGGGACGAGAGTCCGACGCACAGATCATCCCGCAGGTCAAAACGGGCCGGCCTTTGCAGCGGTTTGGCCTTGCCTTGGGCAGGGGGCTGAAGAAGGGCCCCGGCCATGAATCCCTTTCCGCCGCAGCCCGCGAGAGTGAGTCCGGTCCCGTTCAGCAGGAAAAGGGCGCTCCATTTCAGGAATTGTCTTCTATCAATGTGCATGGTATTCGCACCTCGGCAGGATTCAAAAGGTTCCTCCGATGGTTTTTGCCATGATATCCCGTACCCCAAAAAGCCTGTCATCCTCGCGAAATAGCAAAAATATGGGAAACAACGAATGAAGTCAACATGAAAATCCCTCTGCTTTTTGTATCTGTTTATGGGCAGGAAATAGGACGCTAACCATTTTGTATGAATTATTTTGTCCCAAATTATTTTGCTGACATCTCTTTTCTAAAACCCAAAAACCCTCCCCGCCGCTGCGGCCGCAAATCGATCGCCGAAATGGTTTGAGAGTCTGACGGCCGCCTGAAAACCCGTGCAGTGGGAGACCCCCACCAGGTCAATGGAAAACCTTTCAAACTCCTCCATCACACGGGGGAGGTCCTCCGGGCCATAGAACATGAGATGGGTCCCGCCCAGGATGGCGCGGAGCCTCTCAATCCCCATTTCTTCCCTGACATGCTCCAGGATGTTCAGGACCCCTGCATGGGCGCACCCCAGGACCAGGACAGGGGGTCCACCTGTCTCGATGAGAAGCGATGCATCGTCTTCGATGAAATCCTGCACAAATCCGTTTCCTTCAGGCACTACCAGCCGGCGATCCTTCGGCGCTTTATCAGGGTCGCGGTCTATTCCGGTCACGAACCAGACACCGGGCGCCGCCTCCTCCGTGTGGTCCATAAACCTGAAGATTGCGCCGGACCTCTCCAGCTCCTCTCGGGAGGCCGGGCAGCCGATATACCGGGGAGGTTTGTCCGGCGCTCCCGGATCCATCACCATATGCCGGGAAAAAACCGCCGGATGGGCAACCACCTCGATCTCGCCCATCTGCTGCACCGCCCACAGGAGTCCGCCCGTATGGTCATAATGCCCATGGCTGATAAATATCCTTTTCAGACCCTTGAGATCCATGTTCAGGGTATCGAGATTGATGGGGAGGGACCTCCCCGGGCCTGTATCGAAGAGATACCTGTCAGCCCCCCGCTCGATCAGGCAACTGAACCCGTGCTCGCCCACAAAGCCCGATCGGCTGATGCTGTTGTCGCACAGAATGGTAATGCGTGTCTCCATGTCGTCTTCCCCTGTGTATATGTTAATCGCCCTCCCACATCTCCCCTCATTTGCGCAATCATGCCTTGCCCAGGTAGCTGCCTTCGTAGTCCAATGTGCAAAGTGGTCTTTTTTCAGCATTGAAAACCGCGTTAACCACCTCACCGATGAACAAGGTATGGTTCCCTGGAGCCAGGCTTTGTATGATACGGCATTCCATGCAGCCGATGCAGTCTGCCAGGATCGGACACCCGGTCACACCGTATTCCCAGGCAATCGATTCAAATTTTTCTTTGGCGATTGGGCCTTTGAAACGGTGCAGGAGATCCTTCTGTTCGCTGGAAATAATGTGTAGGGCAAAATACCCGCTTTGCACCAGCAATTCGTGTGAGTAGCGGTTGGGATGGATTGCCACCATGAATAACGGCGGCTCGTAGGAAACCTGGCTCATCCAGGAAGCGATCATGCCGTTGATCCTCTGTTCAAACCGTGTGGTCAGAACATAAATCCCGTAGGTCATATGGGCCATGTTTTTCAAAATCGCTTCCTTCATCATCCGCTCCTGCCGATGTTCAAGCCTTTCCTCGTCATTTGCCATCAGTAACGAGGGCCCTATCCATCCCTTTTGATTCTTAATGCCCCCAATCATGAGCAATGTCAATCCAAACCATGAGATGCCGATGTCCGCGCGATGCAATCACATAATAATATCAGGGAGATCAGCGTAGCCGGATTGCGGATACGCAGCTGATCGCGGTTCTCAGTAAAATACTGCTATTTCAACGGGATGGCGGGGAGACCGTTACAAGAGGAAGGTTGATTTTCTCTGCCAGGTGAGCGATAAGAGAAGCGGTCAATCAAGGGGGCCCCTGCCGCTGCCATTCCATTCGCGGCTCTGTCTCAGGGAAAGCCTCCGCATCAGGCAGCTCGAATCCTTGACGACGAGAGATTCCGTGCTCGTGGTTCATCCGCCGCCATATGGATCCCTCGATGAGGTATTCGGATGGTTCCATGCGGGATGCGGCGCCCTTGCCTCATTCATCTCACGAGTCCAGCCTCGCGCGGTTATCTGCGGGCACATTCACGAAAGAAGGGGAACGGCGACAATAGGAGATTCATATATCGTCAATTGCAGCATTGGCCGCGGTGGGGCAGGCACCCTTATAGACTGCCATCCCACTAAAATAGAAACGGTGGAACTCGGTTAGCCCTGTGTATAGAACAAAAGCGGTCGAAATCCGCCAAGGCATTGACATTGTGACATGTCACCCGGGCGTGTCATCGAGATCGGACAGTGAATTTGTCTCCTTCGTATCGAAATACATCGTCTGTGCGTCGGCAAGGTCTTTTTCAGAATGGAGGCAAGATGTTTCAGGAAACGATCGCCAATCTGACGCCCTTTCACCTCACTAATTCGTTTGAATCTGTCGATGTCAATGATCATGAATGACGCATCGGGACCGTACTGATTCAATTAGTAAGGTCACGTAGGAAGCTCCTAAAACAAGCATGGTTGTGATGATATACCTTAGGCCTCAATTTTCTTTCGCGAGAGATGATACCCCAACCATTAGGCTGCGAAAAATCGTTTGGGATATCCATCCTGGGCAGGAAGACGTCCTTACCCTTGGAAGAGGACTACAGTACAGGCGCTTGGGCCGCAGTGGGTATGGCTCATGTGTCAGTCTGAGAAATTGATGTGATCAATTGGTAAAGCCATCTTCCAGGTTGCGCAACAAGCCATCATACATCTCAGCCTCGCTTAGTGGGATCGTCCGTGATTGTCCCTTTTGATAGAACAATTTTGAAGACCTTATGGCGTAATATGGCCTCCAGGTGTTTCAACTCAAACAACGGGGTCACGCGGAACATGCCGTCCCCATAAAAACAGCCGTCCGTACACAGAATATGGAGATGAGGATGCCAGCCTAAAAAGTCGCCGAACGAATGGATGGCCACAACCGCCCCCGGAACCGCGTCCTCCTCCGGTACGACTTCCTGGAAGCATTCTTTAAGGAAGTGACATGATCCCTCCCGGGTGCTAAAGTCCACCAATAATCTCTGGTATTCGATATCCCATTTGCCGGTTTGCACATGCTGCCAATAGCAGGGTTTTTCGCGCCGTGACTTGTCCATCGCAGTATACGCTCGATGGCTTATTTGCTGTCTTGGCATGCGACGCTATCGCCTTCTGCCAGGTGCTGTCCGGATTGAAGCGACTCATCGCCTGGGCCGCCTTCTTCGTATCCTCTCCCAGGTCCTTTTGATACACAATGCCGTCATGATTCACCATGAACGTCATGATCCCTGATGCCCCGTATTGAGCGGGATAGGCCACCAGGGCAAATCCCCCGAGCATCTTTCCTCTCACCATATAGTCATAGGCCCCGCCCGGCGCGCTTTCCCCTTGGGCAGTCAACATCCTGTAATAATACCCATGGTAGGGAGAAGGTCTGTCATCCGACTGTTTGGGGGTGTAACCCTCTTCCTGGGCCGCTGCGAAGAGCGGGCCCAAAGGGCTTTGTTCATCTCCTTCGCTCGTCTCCCAGTAGAGCCCGTCTTTCTTGCCTGCATCACTCCTGAATTTCTGAGCATATTCCCGGAAGCCGTCACCGTTGCGGTCCTTGGACGCATATTCCCTCTGGGCGTCAACAACGGCTAGGCAGACCTGGATGGCACTCAGCTCATTCCTGCCAATCCTTCGTGCCAGGATTTCCTCCCTCCCTGCCTCGGTGTCAAAATGCCACACGGAATCCTTTTTGGCGATGGGAATGGGAAATGGCCAGTCTTCCTTCCCCACATAGAGGAAGACCATTTGTTCTGTTTCTCTGTGCAGTCGATGCTTCTCTTCATACAGACGTATGAATTCCCCATGTCTCGCGTTGTCCGCAACCGGGTCCCCCGAGGATACCAGGTCTTCGCTCTCCGGCCCAAAAATGGCCTCCAGGGCCTTTGAATCCTTTGATTCCAAGGCAGATATTAGGGCCTTGAGCCCCTCTTCAGGGGAACCGAAAAACCGCTGCCCTGCGGACTCGGCCAGGCATAGGCTCGAAACCATTAAGACAATCAACACCGCACCCATTAGAATAGTTTTATATCGTTTGACCCAAAAATTACTTGTTGTCATCTGGATCTGTAGCGCCATGGCGTTTCCTCCGTTCAAAAGAGCTCCGTATTTCCAGGTTGGCTATCGGCCGCGTCGTCCGCCACGTCCGCCCCAACCTCCACCGCTGGGACGGCTCATGCCCCCGCCGCGACTCATGCCCCCACTCGATGAAAGGCTTTGGCGCCCGCGGCTGCTGGAATCCCTGGTCTGACTTCCTCGTTCATAGCCTCCAAAGGCGCTTCTATCGGTGGACCTTTGAGTCGCCCCGCGATCGAAGCTGGATGCACCTCGTCGCTGCTCAGTCCCGCGGTCGATGAAACTGCCGTCCTTGCGCCCCGAGGAGTCCTGCCCTCTGCCTGCTGAGCGGTCACGGAACTGGTCTGCACCGCCACGGCCAATATCCTGTCGTCCTGCCTCCGCACGCCCACGGAAAGCCTCGCGGGACTGTGCATCCCTGGAGGCACCCCTGTCAAATCTCTGGGCTGTCCCCTGGTCCCTGTAGGATACGCCCTTGCGGTGCTCAGGATTGTGCTTCCACTCACCCCGACCGCCTTGTCCACCCGTCACCTTGTCTTTGTATTTGCCCCGATCGATATTGTTGTTGATGTTGGTGTTCCTGTTAACGTCAATATCCACATCGCCGCCTCTCCAGTTACAGCCTCCCCACGCGTAGCCCCAAGCGGCGCCTATCGCAACGCCCATTCCAAAGGAAAAAAGCGCCGCGCCGGCCGTGTAGCCGGGTGGGTAGTAATAGTAAGGTGGATAAGATGGATACGGCCAGGTTCCATACACGACTGTCGGACTGTAGGTCGGGACGTAGACGACCTGCGGATTTGCACTCTCGATGATAATGGTTTTCGTTTCTTTCTCGACAACCACCTTTTGCTCCTCACTGCTCTTCAGATTGCCCTGGGCTTCAGCTTTCTCTCGAAGCTTCTGAACCGTATCCATCACGTCTTTCTGCTGGGCCAGAAAAGCATCGCCCAGCTTCTGGGTCCAGTCCAGCTTCTCATTCATCATATCCAGCACCTGGTGAAAGTTCACCAGCGACTTGACGCTCGGGTCCCAGTCCTCCTTCTCCAACGCCGAGGTGAGAGCATCTCCTTTGAGCCCCTCATTTTTCTTGGCCCATCTTGCCGCCTCAACCACCTCCAGCGGGTAAGTGGAGGCCATAAGGATCTGTGCCAGAAGAGAATCGGGGTAAAGGGCGATGGGCGCCAGCAACTGGTCAAGCTCTTCCTGTTTAAAGTTTTTTCCCCCGTCTTCGCTCTGAGCCATGACCCATTGAGGAGCGAATAGCAGGAGCGCCAGAAAAACGGCCAATGATTTTGCCAGCACTGATTTCTTTTTCATGTCTCTCCTCTCTCATTTGACCGTATACCCCTTGCCCTCCATACACGCTGAAAAGGCGCGGTCATAGGCACCGCGCTTCTGGTCAAGGGCTGCAGGTGATAAGGGTGATAGGGTGATAAGGTAAGAACTCGCTTTTTGTGATTTGAAATATAGCCGAAAGGGTCTGGTGTGTCAATTGATATTGAGGCACAAAATATTGGGGACCGGTACAGTAGCTGACAAACGGTTTTTCAGCTAAGGGACAACGCTATGCAGGGAGGTTTCAACTATGCAGTTTGTAATGAAAAAAGCCGGATTTCGACGGTATTCAGACATTTCTGCACATCGAATCCTCCGGAATTTTCAAAAAAACTATGAGGCGTACACCTCCATGGGGTACTCAGGGTCACAGCAGAGGTGCTGCCCGCGAGTATGTGGTCGCGGCCTCCGATGTGGTGTTGCCGCACGCATCGTCAGGGGCACGTCACATCGCTGACTACCGCAGGTGGCTCAACCTCGATCCTTTCCCTGAAAAAACCCAGAAACCTCCCCGACGCGTTCGGCAGCACAGGGCGGCA
>JAWOIH010000411.1:0-3435 GCA_046484725.1 Candidatus Desulfacyla sp.
GTGGAATCGGGATGGTGATCGTAGATATGGATTTCAACATCCTGATTATCCGCTAACCGGCCGAATTTCCCGATGCGGCTCCTCTGCCGGGTATCGACCAGGATGAGGCGCTTGATATGATCCAGGTCGACCTGTTTTACCTTTGCGAAGTTGAACAGATAGGACACGGAATTAATGAAAAAATTTCGGAGGTTTTTTTCTTGGGAACCCGGGAACACCAGCGTGGCGTCGGGGTAAAGCTTGCTGGCGGCTAACATGGAGGAGAGGGCATCAAAGTCGGCGTTGATATGAGTTGTGATAACCTCTTCGTGGATCTCCTGAAGCCCTTTTTTTCCCCTGTTTCCCATTTTCTCGGTTTCTGCCATGAGACGAACATATCATAAGTGACGGGAATCATCATCCCTCTCTCACGTGTGGGAATTGCCTATTGTCGATTATCAAATGACTCTTGAAAAAGCTGGAATCTGAATTGTCATGTCTGCCGCTCTCAGGTTCGCAACGCCGACGGTTCGGGGTTTGGCCGTAGTCCCGATGCCCGCACGGGAACACTACACACCGGGCTCGAATGTCGTTTGGGCAAAGCAGGACGAGACTCGACGCCGCGCGTAAATATTCAATGTTCGATACTCGATATCAAATCCCCTTGAGCCTCTCTTCGTTTTCTTGCCTTTTCTTGCAGTTGATGCAGAGCGTGGTCACAGGGCGCGCCTTGAGCCTCTCTTCGGAAATATCCTCACCGCATTCTTCGCAAATGCCAAAGGCCCCCTGGTCGAGTCTGTCCAGGGCCTCCTTGATCTTTGAGATCAGCTTCCGCTCCCTGTCCCGGATACGGAGGGTGAAATTTCTTTCTGATTCCAACGTCGCCCTGTCGGTAGGGTCGGGAAAGGTTTCCCCATGGTCGGTCATACCCACGACGGTCTTGTTGGCCTCCTCCAAAAGCGCATTCAGCTTCTCGTTGAGCAAGGCCTTGAAATACTCCTGGTTCTCTTTGCTTAACATCGGTATCTCCATTCATAAGGAATAAGACATCGCTTTTTAGCACCCTTTCCAACTTCTGTAAAGCACGAAACATGCCAGGGAGTTCCGTGCGGCCTGCCGACCGAACTCCCGGTGGTGTCTATTTGGCCATTTTTTTCCAGAACCCCTTCGGCTTTTTCTTTTTGTCGGATAACGAGAGCTCCTCTGTCTTTGCAAATGCCTCTAAGAGTTCTCTCTGGTGCTCGCTCATCTTTTGCGGTATCTTCACGATGAGCTTGACATACAGGTCTCCCCGTTTACGGTACCCTTTCAGGCTGGGCATCCCCTTGCCCGGCACCCGGATCACTTCGCCCGGCTGGGTTCCATGGGAAATTTCCAGCTCGTGACCTTCTTCTTCGCCCAACACGGGGATGGTCAAGGTGTCGCCCAATGCAGCCTGCACAAAAGAGATGGGGACCTGACAGATAAGATTCTCATCTTCCCGGGTAAAGAATGCATGTTCTTTGACATGGATGACCACGAAAAGATCGCCGGGAGGACCCCCATATTCCCCTGACTCCCCTTCTCCCCTCAATCGCAATTGCGACCCGGTGTCCACGCCTTCAGGGATCTTGACATGAATGCTTTTTTCAGCCCTCACCTTGCCGCCGCCCCTGCAATCAGGGCACGGATCGCTGATGATCTGTCCCTGCCCATGGCAGACAGGGCAGGCGGTGCTGACCTGAAAAAATCCCTGGGACTGGATCACCTGGCCCCTTCCCTGACAGGTGGTGCAGGTCCGTGGCCGGCTCCCCGGGGCAGAGCCCGATCCGCTGCAGGTTGTGCATGTCTCCAATCGATGAAAGCTAATCTCCTCTTCTTTTCCGTGGAAGGCCTCTTCCAGGGTCAGTTCCATGTCGTATCGGAGGCTTCTGCCCTGCCTGGCCCGGGTCCCTCCCCTGCTGCCAAAGCCGAAAAAACCCTCGAAGATATCTCCAAAACTCGAAAAGATATCGTCAAATCCGCTGAAGCCTCTGAAGCCTGTGCCCTCCAGGCCTTCATGACCGAACCGATCATAGATCTGTCTTTTCTGGGGGTCTCTCAAGACCTCATAGGCCTCGGCCGCTTCTTTGAATCTTTCCTCGGCCTCCTTATCTCCGGGATTTCGGTCGGGATGGTATTTCAGGGCCATCTTTCGATACGATTTTTTGATCTCTTCATCCCCACAGTCCCGGGAGACACTCAGGATCTCATAATAGTCTCTCTTGTGGACGGTCACTTTTCTTCCGCTGCCTCTTCGATTTCATCCAATTCCGGCTCCGGGACGGCATCCCTGTTTTCGGTCAGAAGCCCTTCCTCCGGGGCGAAAATCGTATCGGTCTCCGGCGGGGCCTCAATCCGATCATGGATTTGTCCTTTTCGGACCTGAAAAACGTCGCCTGCGGCGATTTCTCTCAGGGCCACCACAATATCCTTGTTTTTGCACTCCACCATCGGTTCTGCGCCCTTTTTCAGTTGACGTACCCGTTTGGCCGCCAGGTGAATGAGCTGGAAACGGTTGTCCACATTATTCAAGCAGTCTTCCACTGTAATTCGTGCCATTGTCTGCTCCTGTCCGCCTTATTCGAAGGCTTGGAAGGTGTCCTGATAGAAGTTACCCATTAAAAATAAACTTTGTAATATAAGACTTCTTATGCTAAATGTAAAGTGGAAATTGCCCTGGACATCAATTCTCATTCCCGACCCATCACGCACAAGGAGATGATTCCCCATCATGTTAGCCAAGGTCCTCAGCAGCGCTGTTATCGGCATTGACGCCTATCTGGTAGAGGTTGAGGTGGATATCTCCCAGGGGCTCCCCTCCTTTTCCACGGTGGGCCTGCCGGAAGGGGCGGTGAGGGAGAGCAAGGAGCGAGTCAAGGCCGCTGTCAAGAACTCAGGGTATCACTTCCCTTCAGACCGGATCACCGTCAACCTGGCGCCGGCGGACATCAGGAAAGAGGGTTCGGCATTTGACCTCCCCATGGCCTTGGGCATCCTTGTGGCTACAGGACTGGTGAACCGGGCATCCTGTGCAGGCTGCGTGTTCTTGGGAGAACTGGCCTTGGATGGCCTCATCAGGCCTGTCAGGGGGGTCCTGCCCATGGCCATCGCCGCAAAAGACCAAGGACTCAAGGGGATATTCCTCCCTGTGGAAAACGCCCCTGAAGCGGCCGTTGTGGAAGGGATCGATATCTTCCCGGTCCATGCCCTGGCCGAGGTAATCGGCATCTTAAGAGGGGTCAGCAGGATCGATCCGTTTACCGTAGACATCCATCAACTCTTTCAGGCCCAGGCATCCGACATGGATTTCGTTGATGTCCGCGGCCAGGAGAACGCCAAGAGGGCCGTGGAAATCGCGGCGGCCGGCGGGCATAATCTCATCATGATCGGACCGCCGGGTTCGGGCAAGACCATGCTGGCCAAACGCCTCCCCAC
>JAWOIH010000424.1:0-6218 GCA_046484725.1 Candidatus Desulfacyla sp.
GGGTGTAGTCCATGGCGGCCCTAAGCCTTTCCTTTTTGGGCACCTCCATGATCTCCAGACCCAGCTGGATGTTCTGGAGTGTCGTCAGCCAGGGAAAAAGGGCGTATTCCTGAAATACGAGGCCGATCCGATCGGTTTCGTATATGATGTCCCTCCCGTCCAGCAGGAGCCTGCCGGACGAAGGCCTCTCCAGTCCTGCGATGATCCTCAACAGGGTTGTTTTTCCACATCCGCTCGGTCCGATAATGGAGACAAAGGTCCCTTCTTCCACGCGACAATCTATCTCATTCAGGACACGGAGTTGTCCCTCGGAGTCTTCTCCGCCGAAAAACTTGGTCAGGCCGATCAGTTCCAGGGCCATAAAGCCTCTTCTCAAAGTTCATGAGGATACCTAACGCGGGCCGTACCCGCAACCCAATGTCGTCCCTTAGCTCAAAGCTCAAAGCTGAAAGCTGAAAGCGGGCTGAACGATCCTTTTAGCTTTGAGCTTTGATTCCATAACGTTAGGCATTTCAGGTACTTCTTTCTTTACTGCCAGCGAACGATTCTGGATTCGTAGAGTCTCAGCGCACTGTTGATCAGGACGCCGATCAGTCCGATGATCAGCATGCCCGCCAGGATCTCATCCGGACGCTGGATGTCCCTGGCCGTCATAATCATGTAGCCGAGTCCGTAACCGCTTTTCACGCCCGTGAATTCAGCGGCCACCAGGGTCATCCACCCGATCCCCACGCCGATTCTCATGCCCACAAATATAGACGGGATGGCGCCTGGAAGCAAGACCTTAAAGAAGATGTGCTTTGGCTTTGCATTGAGCGTTCGGGCTGCCTCAAAGTAGATAGGGTTGATCGAAACCACCCCTGAAACCGTGTTAAGGAGGATCGGGAAAAAGGCGCCCAGGAAGATAATGAATGCAGCCGACTTCATCCCGATGCCGAACCACAGGATGGCGATCGGGATCCATGCCAGGGGCGGTATCGGTCTGAGGAGTTCGATCACGGGGTTGACAATGCGTCGCAGCCGGGGCGATCCGCCCATCAAGAGGCCCAACGGGATACCTAAAAGTGCGGCAAAGGCGAACCCCAGGGCCACGCGGTAGAGACTGTAGAGCACGTGATAATAAAGGAGATGCCCGGGAGGCATCCCGATGGTCAAGAGGTCTTTGAGTCCGAGGAGAATCCTCACTGGAGACGGGAGAAGATGGGGGGGAATCACCTTGATCAGAGAGAGCCCCTCCCATACCAGCATCAAGGCCAGCGGCAGGATGTACCGATCCCATCTCATTTTTTGATGATGTCTCCCAGTATTTCCTGGTTAATGAATTTCCTGACAAATGCCTCTGGGTCCATTTGCTGGATGTATTTCATGCGCGAGAGAAAATCCACATATTCCTTCTCCCCCTCAATGCTCAGGACATAGGTGTAGGTAACGTTTTTCATGGCCAGACGGACGGTGGGTTCATCCATGCCGGTGTATTTGACGCCGATCGCGACGGCCTCGTCAGAAAAGTCCCGGATAAAATCCGTGGCCTCCACATGCGCCCGGACCAAGGCCCTGGCATCCTGGGGCCGCTCGGAAAGAAAGCGATTGCTTGCCACAAGGACGCAGCATGGGTGGTTTTCCCAGATCTCATGAGACGTAAGGAGAACCTGCCCCACGCCCATGGTTCGGGCCTTGGCCGGGTAGGGCTCCCAGGCGATGAATCCATCGATCTGCCCTGTCTTGAGGGCCCCGATCATCTCAGGCGGCTTCAGGACGATGATGTTCACGCCCTTTTGATCGACATTGAATTTCACAAGGGCCTTTTTGAGGAGAAAATCCTGGACCGTGGAATGGCCGGGAATGGCCACCCGCTTCCCTGCCAGATCGCGCACGTCCTTTACCGGCGAATCCTTCCCCACCACAATGGCGGAACCCTCGGTGTTCACCTGGGCCAGGACCGTTACCTCTGCCGCCTTGTTGGCCACTGCCGTGGTGGCGGGCGCCTCTCCCACGTAGCCCGCGTCAAGGGCCCCGGCCGCAAATGCGCTCATCTCTTCAGGCCCGGCCTTGAAGATGCCTGCCACCTCCACCTCGATATTGTTTTTCCGGTAAAATCCCTTTTCCAGGGCTACCCAGCAGGCCAATTGGTGGATATCGCTCTGAAGGTATCCGATGCGGATGGCCTTTTGTCTGCAATCTCCCGGGGATGGGATTCCCAAGAGGAGGAGGGCAACGAAGACGGTCAGAAACGATGCGGTTTTCATCATGATGTCCTTTCGGCTTGTACGAAAATCCTGATTTGACGGGGTTCAGCGCACAGGAAGCAAATCCTGTCCGTGATCAGATACAATCATTACACCAAATAGAAACAAATTCCATGGCTTCAAAGTCGGGATAGTGGGTGCCCGAACCTGACACCCGAAACCCGGCACCTCGGTTCCGAAAAAGACGTCTCTTCACATTACTCCCCGAAGGACCGAAATGATTCGTCCGGCTGAGCTACCTCATAATACCGATTGGGGGCCATCCCTGCAAACAAAACAGCGCCGGGACAGGGGACCACCAGTTTTTTTTGGAACTGAGAACCGATGATGTTGAAAAACTCGAGACATGCGGAACAGATGTGGGTGGTTTTTGCGATGGAATAGGGCACGGTCTGGTTCTCTTCCCTGATAAAATGCACAGGTTCAATAAAGTTGGCGTGGTTGGCGCAGTGGGTGATGAAGAGTGTATCATAGGTGATGCCCCGTAACCCCATGATCTTAAGCCATCGCTCCTGCACCTCGGGGTCCTCACCGGCGATGTCCTCCCATTCCCTGGGACATACCTGGCGGTAGCTGTCTCTCTCAATCAGATGCAATTGTCCCCTTCGATCAGGCAATTCCGGGCGTCTGAATTTGGACTCGCGGATAACAACGCTCGGACTTCTATCGATCGCCTCAATCCTCCTGGAGCTGATGACGAGGATCCGACCATAGTAAGGGGAATCGGGATGAAACCAGGTGAGCTGACGTCTGCAAAGGGCGTATTTGCTCCAGCCGTCCCCGGGCACAAATCCTATCTCGATGTTTCTGGCCAGAGGAACGCAGACGGCCTTCCTGGCCTCATGCATGAGGATCCCTTCCCTCTTTAAGAGGGAATCCAGGGAGGTGAATTCCGCTTCTTCGAGCCAGTAGACATATTTCTCGTAGGCGTTGATCTATTCTCCTCCGGAATCAGGATCTTCGGTCGCGTCCTCTTTAGGCTTTCTGACCTTGCGGACCTTCTTTTCCTCTTTTGAAGGCGCATCATCCTGCAAAGACGCCTCGACCAGGAAGCTGATATCACGCATCATCAGGGGCGATTCCAGGGCATTGATGCCGACCTGCAGCCCTTGGTAGCAGAAGGGGCAGGCCGATACCAGCTCCTCCGCACCGGTCTCTTCCGCCTCCTTCACCCTTCTTTGGGCCATCTTGTTCTGCATGTCGGGATATCCGGATTTAAGGCCGCCCCCGGCCCCGCAGCATCTCGAATACTCGCGGTTCCTGGGCATCTCGATGAGTTCGAGGCCCGGGATCATCTCCATGATAAATCGGGGATCATCGTACACTCCCGAGGCCCGGCCCAGATGACACGGATCGTGATAGGTGACCCGCTTTTCCACAGGATTCTTAAAGATCAGCTTTTTATTCTCGTATAAACGTCTCAGAAATTCCACGGTATGGAGGACCTCAAAATGCATCTTTCCGACCTTGGGATAGTCCTCCTTGATAGTCTTGAAACATCCGGCGCAGGAGCTGATGAGGGTTTCAATCCCCAGATCGTTGAACATCTTGATGTTTTCACTGGCCAATCGTTCGAACTCCGGATCGCCCATTCGAAGCATGACGCTCCCGCAGCATTTCTCATCCTTTCCGAGGCAGCCGTAGTCCACGCCCAGTGTCTCCAGAATATTGATGGTGCTGACAGCCACCTGCTTTACGTTGATATCGTAGGCGGCCGTGCATCCCAAAAAGAGGAGGACCTTTCCCTTGGTCTTTTTGATCTCCCTGGGGAGTTCCTGGATGAGATTCTCCTTTTTGGCCCGCCTCGCCCACTTTTCCCGGCCTGCACGGGGCTGCTGCCAGGGATTGTCGTACGATTTGACGCTTTTGATAAGGGCCTTCTGGGATTCGAGGGGGCCGTAATCGGCCTTGACAATAAGACGGCGGATGTCCTCCCAGAGATTGACGGTGTCAATGTTGGCCGGGCATACCACGTGGCACTGGCCGCAAGTGGAGCACTCATACAGGTTTTTTACAAACTCGTCGAACTCGGGCCTGGTGATATCCTTGTAGCGAAAAAAGAGGGCCAGGAGCTTCTTAAAGGCATCAGGGGTCTTTTCATTCCGCATGATGCTTCCGAGGAGGCCTTTCTGAGACCGGATCACCCTCAAAAAGTCCGTGACCTTGGCCCGGGGAATGATCCCCGGTTTCGCGTCCTGATCATAGACCGGGCACCAGGTGAGACATTCGCCGCACCGGGTACAGGCGTCCAATTCGATCAACCGGCGCATATCCAGATTGGAGATGAGGATATCCCGGACCCTCTCCTGGGGAGGGACCGCATCGGCCTTTTCCTCCCCGGCGGGTTTGTCTTCCTTTTCTTCCACAGCCGCGGCCGCGGATGTTTCCACATCCGCTGGGTCCACAGAGGGCGGGGTTTTCTCAATCTCGGGCTGCAAAACGGCTTCGTCGGCAGCGATTGCGTCTTCGGGGAGGATGGATTTGTCTTCCGGCATTTCTTTCCCAGTCTGTTTTAGATTTCTATTTCATTTTGTAATTCATCATCAGCGTCAGTGGGGTGTTAAACACATGCCGCATTTTGCCAAAGGGGAGATAGGCGATGAGCAAGGCCCCCACACCTGCATGGGCATACCAGAGCCATGGGTATATGACCTTCCAATCCAGCCCGAGAACAGCCATCAGTCGGGCCAGCGGATAACCGATAAAGGAAAACGCAGCCATGGACGGCGGTATCTGGGTCATCAGGATCCTCACCCCTTCCAGGAGGAACCCCAGGAGGATCAGGACCCCTATAATGGCGATGGCCAGATTGTCCTGTCCCTCCCTGGCCACGTGGACCGGTTTCAGGATGAACCGTTGGATCATGGCCCAGGCAATACCGAGGACAATCAGGAGTCCTGTCAGGTCATAAAAAAGGGCTGTAAACCCGTTGTTCTTGTTCAGGAGGGCCAGCGCCACGGAGCTGTCCGGGCCTATCCGATAGGCAAAATAGGTAAGGAGGCCGATGAACAGCCGCGCTAAAATCGATAGGTAGATGAGGGAATGGATCGACCACCGTCTCACGCTTTCCTGCAAGATCCTCCGCTGAAGGAATACATCCAGGATGACCACCTTGATCAATGCAAAGACCTGCCGTGAGAATATGACCTGCCACACGGATTCGGACGTGAGGGAGATCTTTCGATGGAGCGATGTCTCTTCCCCCTGGACGCTCCCTTTGAACCAGAAGTTGAGGGTCAGGATCACGCCGAAGAGGAAGATGATGAAGGCCGCCCAGAAAATCGGATGCCCGATGGTCAGGGGGGCGCTGTGACAGAGGATGCAGAGAAAGCTTTTGGAGGGGAGGACGGCGGCGGCCGCTCCCACCTTGTTTTCAGTGTTGTGGCATCGGTTGCAGAATTCAGGGTCCGTCACATCGGGCAGAGAATGATCGGTCAGCAAGATGGAGGACTCCTGATCGTCAACACGGGCGAGCGTGATCTGTCCGGTCTCCCTGTTGAGAGACACCATCTTGGAGGTACGATGACAGGCCTGACAGTCCACCCGGAGGTGAGGATCATGGATATCCTTTTCCCCGTGTACGCTGTGGCACCCGCTACACTCGGCGCCTGACTCGGACGCGTGGGGGCATCTAGCCACATCCCTGTGGCATTGGATACAGGCCGTATACTTGTGCCGCGTCTTTTCAAAGGATTGAAGATCCACCCGAAGGGAGACCTGCCGGCCGCCCACGGATTTCTGACACGTTTTCTGGCCGTGACACTCCATGCATAATGCCTGAGAGGCGTAGGCCCCCTCATTGGTGTTGACATTGGGATACCGATGACAATCCAGACAATCCCGCTGTTTTCCATCCAACGCAGGGGACATCATGACCGGATCGTCGGCCCACGCCCCAGGGACGATCAGGGCAGCACTCATGATTATCAGTATGAACAGGATCCTCTTAGTCAATGGCCTGGATATCCCCCT
>JAWOIH010000425.1:0-16203 GCA_046484725.1 Candidatus Desulfacyla sp.
GTCTCGTCGGCGCCAGCATGGTCTCGGACGCCTTTTTCCCATTCAGGGACGGGGTGGATGTGGCCATCCGCCAGGGGATCCGGGCCATTGTCCAGCCCGGGGGGTCTTTGAGGGACTTCGAGGTGATTGAGGCCTGTAACGAGGCCGACCCCCAGGTGACCATGGTCTTTACCGGCCAAAGGGCATTCAAGCATTAACGACCGTTCAGGGGTTAAGAGGTTCACGGCTCATGGTTTTCGCGGATGGATGAACCGTCTATCCGAAGTGCTGAATGGGCAGGCACCCGGAGCACTGAGTTCCAAACGGCTATTTAGCCCTGAACCTTTGAACCTTGAACCTTTGAACCCATATAGACGGAGAAAGAAAACATGTACACTGCCAGTGATTTGAGGAAGGGTCTAAAAATACAGATCGATCGTGAGCCGTACGTGGTGACGGACTTTCAATTCGTCAAGCCCGGCAAAGGCCAGGCACTATACCGCTGTAAATTGAAGAACATGATTACCGGCGTCATCATCGACCCGACCTATCGATCGGGCGATACCTTTGAATCGGCCGATCTCAGCGAACGGAGAATGCAGTATCTCTACAACCAGGAAGATGAATACTGCTTCATGGATGTCGAGAATTATGAACAGTCTGTACTCTCCTCAGCGCAGGTCGGCGATGCGAAGAACTACCTGACAGACAATCTGGAGGTGGATATCCTCTTTTTCGGGGAACGGCCCATCGGGATAACCCTCCCGAACTTCGTGGATTTGACCGTTACCAGGGCCGACCCCTGGGCCAAGGGGGATTCCGTTGCCGGCGACACCAAGCCCGTGACGCTGCAAACCGGCTATGTCCTCAGGGTGCCCCCTTTTGTCGAGGAGGGGGGGAAAATCACGATCGATACGCGGACCGGTGAATATGTCACCCGGGTTAAAGAGTGATCCGTGCCCGCGTGAAGAGACGAGATTGGCCGGCCGGAAACGGAATCTCCGGCTGCGTGCGCAGATGGTCCAGTGGATCCGGGCCTTTTTTGTTGATCAAGGCTATTTAGAGGTAGAAACCCCCCAGCTTATCTCCGCCCCGGCCCCGGAAATGCATATCGAGGCCATGGGTGCGGACGGTCGTTTTCTCCATCCTTCACCCGAACTCTGCATGAAGCGGTTGCTGGCGGCCGGCCTTCCCAGGATATTCCAGATCAGCAAATGCTTCAGGAAAGGAGAACGGGGGGATCTGCACCTCCCTGAATTTTCTCTCCTCGAATGGTACAGGACCGGCATCGACTACCGGGCCCTCATGGACGCGTGCGAGGCCTTGATCCGTTTTGTGGCCGAACGCCTCCACAGGGGAGCGATCATCTCATACCGGGAAAGGGACATCCACCTCGGATCTCCGTGGGAGCGTCTATCGGTCCGGGCGGCCTTTGATCGATACGCCCATCTATCGGCGGATCAGGCATTGATGGAGGGATGCTTTGACCAGGTGCTGGTGGAGGATATCGAACCCCATCTGGGAATGACCCGACCGACCTTCCTCTATGATTACCCCGCACCCCTGGCCGCTTTGGCGAGGCTCAAACCCGAAGACCCGACCGTAGCCGAGCGGTTTGAGCTCTATATCGCCGGGATGGAACTGGCCAACGGGTTTTCAGAGTTGCATGATCCTCAAGAGCAGAGGGCCCGGTTTGAGGCGGAGCGACAACAGAGGGCTGCTGCGGGAAAAGAGGTCTATCCGTTGCCGGAACGGTTTCTGAAATCTCTTTCAGATATGCCCGAGGCCTCGGGTATCGCCCTCGGCGTAGACCGTCTGGCCATGCTCTTTTGCGGGGCCTCGCGTATTGACCAGGTGGTTTCGTTTACCCCGGAAGAGACATAGGCTGAAGCCCATAAATCCTGTGGCCCACACCCCAGCAATTCTCATTTTGCGATTCAAGAGACCGCATTTCCCGTTTGCCGCCGTAAGGCGATTTTTTAGGGCCTTACGGCCCCACTACAAACTGCCATCACTGCGAAAGGCAACATGAGAATGGCCGTCCACATCCGGTTTCACTTGATCACCGGCTCGATTTACGGTATAAACAGATACCGTCGCAGCCTTCGAAATGCTCAGCGAGCGCATTCCGCGCAGCTTGATGCGGGGAATCTTCAATCCCGCTGCAGCGGGAAACCCTTGAATCCCTGAACCCTGGAATTTATGAACCCATGAAAACCTCTACAGCGCAGGTGGCCGGCAGGAAAACGATCAGGGACCAGACCCGGGTAAAGGAGAAAAGATGCCTGGCCTGCGGCAAACCCAACATAGATGCCCGCAGACGGTATTGCTCGAAGGCGTGCAGGGACTACATCAACTGGGTCCTCTCTCTTTCAAAGGGACTGCTCAGGGCGGTCAACGCCAGATATGCGGCCTTTTCCTTTACCCACGACCGGGTCATCCTGGATGTGTTTCCGGTCTGGTCCAAGCATATTTCCCGATTCGTGTCTCCACGAATTGAAGGGAATACGCCGGCCGAAGACCTGAAAAACCTGGTCCTGCAGTTCGGACAACAGTGGCATCATATCGTCAATCACAATGGATCACGGAGCTACGCATCCCTCTGTCTTGTCAACCGGAATCACAGCAAGGATATCCAGCCCAGCAGCATCCGGCCAACCAGAAAATCACTTCCGAGATTGTCCAGGGATGAGACAAGGTGTCTGGAGACGTTGAAACTCGACAGGACCGACCTGTCTGATGAGGGTCGTATGGTCAAGATCAAATCGGCCTACAAGAGGATGGCAAAGATCCACCACCCGGACGCAGGGGGAGACGAAGAGGCATTTAAGAGATTGAACGACGCCCATGAACAGATGTTGTCATGGGCGGAAAACCCCCACTACACCTCCCGCAGGGCCCTCCCCGGCTGCTGGTCGTACGACGGCGCCACCAGCCGCTGGTCGCCTCCCTTGTAACAACCAGGAACTCCTTGATACGGATGTCACACGGATATGACATCCGAGACGGAGGCGCTCCGCCCCCTTGTCGGTCAGGCCATCAATACAAATGGCTTTTATGTCCGGCTCCATCTTCCCACGATAAAACTCCCGAGCAGGAGTTGGAGGGGATGGTAGAAGAGGAGCGGCAAGATGACCAGGGCAACCGATATGGGGCTGGATGCAAAGATGGCATAGGCCATGGGCACGCCCGTGGAGATCGCCTTCTGGGTGGCGCTGAAGAAAAAGGCGATGCCGTTTGCCTTTTCATATCCGGCTGTTTTCCACCAGATGCGGCCGGCCAGCATCACCAGGATGAGGAGGAGCAGGGTGGAAAAAAACGCCAGGGAGATTTCGCGCGTCTTCAATGACTGCCAGATGTCGCTCTTCACCGAGTTGCAGAAGGCCGCATAGATAATGAACAGGATCAGACCCATGCTGGCCTTGGACATGTGCCTTTTATGGGCGTCGGCCCAGGGTCTCACCCACCTCCGGACGACCTGGCCCACGGTAAAGGGGAGGAGGATAATGAGCATGATCTTGAAAATGAGGGTGTCCAGCGGCGGGATGGGCGTTTTCTGAGACACCTGGAGGGAGACCCACAGCGGCACGGCAAATACGCCCAGGACATTGGACAGGGAGGCATTGAACAGGGCCACGGCGCTGGCGCCCCCTGCCTCCGTGGTAAACACGATGGACGTGGAGATGGTGGTGGGAACCGCGGCCAGAAAGAGAAAGCCCATATAGAGGTCATAGGGAAAGAAACGCCGTGACAGCAGCAGACCGGCATAAACCAGCGCCGGTATAAACACAAAAATAAAGACCTGAATGGCCATGTGGAGGCGGTACTGGACCAGCCCCTTTCTGACCTCCTGAGTAGGGAGCGACAGACCCTGCATCACAAAAATGAGGAAAACCGCCACCCGCGTAGTGATCCCTGTGTGCAGCCACCCTCCCTTGGCCCCCGGCTCCGGGACTATCCACGCAAGCCCCACCGCGGCCGCGAGCAATAAGACAAAGATATAAGCACTGTTGAAGCGCACCCGGCTCTTCATAGCCTCGCTCCTCCATCGCCACCGCAATTTGATAAACCGCTCCTCATAGCAGACCTTCCGCAAGCGACCGCCGCGATCCTCCATCCCCTATTCATGCAGGCGGTCTGCAGATGACGCAGCCCCTCCTCGCCCAAAAACCCGCACGCGGCGATACAACTGCCTGAGTGAGACTCTTTACCCCCCTTTGCGCTCCGCTGTCAACCGGTTATCCTATGAACGACCCCAACGACCTGCCTCTCTTCCCTTCCGCCTCACGCCTCATGAATCCGGCCCTCTGTTCGTCTCTGGTCTGCACGTCTTCACTCCTTCCAGGATTTCAGCGAGTTCGACCACGCAGTCTGACGTACGCGAATCGGAGAGCCGCATACGCTTACACCCATGTGGATCTTGACAATGGACTCTTTATGTTTAAGATCTTCCCCAAATTTTGCTATGATGTCGAAAAATTGAGGTGCAAGCATTCAATCTGCGCCATCAGGCATGTATCATGCATTCTGAGACTGCATACGCTTCAGGTTTTGGACGGGCGGTCTTGTCGAAACCCGGTAAAGAGGACGGGTCGGCCTGTAAAAGGAGACAAAATGGGATACCTTAAGGGAAATAAAGAACAATCCCTTGATATGGAACGATTTATTGAAGAAATCCGAAATAACGCAAAAAGAAAGGTTTTCTATCTGAATGCGATTCGGACGTTGCTCGTATTCATCAAGGGGTTTGCCGTGGACCAGAAGGAAATCGATTCCGGTCGATTCGCAAAGCAGATGGATGACCTGTCTGACACATTCGCTGAAGGCAAGGATGCGAAGTCCGTTGAATCGATGTTTGAGAGGCACAAGAAGATCATCCCGGCCTTCATCGAAAGGCAAAAGACCTATTTGAACGACCGCGAGAAGGAAATATGGGACATCATCGACCTTCAAAGGACGGCGATTGCAGGCCTGGATTCGGAAAACCGGGATTACAATCGCAAGGTGTATGAGCAGAGTGAAAAGATCGAAGCCATAACCCTGCTCGACGACATCAAGAGCATCAAAAAGAAATTGAAAAAGGAAGTTGACCTGATTCAGGAGACCGTGCGAAAAAAACAGGAGCAGGACAAACGGCAGATGGACGACCTCGCCAAGCAGATAGACATCCTTAATTTGGAATTGAAGAAGGCCAGGACAAGAGGCATGATGGACGACCTTACCAAGGCCTACAATCGGGGGGCTTTCGACAACTACCTGCGCAAAATAGTGGATCAAAACACGATCAAACGCTCACCCTTTTCGCTGCTGATGATCGATATCGATGATTTCAAGAAGATAAACGATGACTACGGTCACCCGATCGGCGACCGGGTCCTGGTGGCCTTGGTTAAAAAATGCAACGAACTGATCCGAGAACAGGACTTTCTGGCACGGTATGGCGGGGAGGAATTCGCCGTCGTACTGCCGGGGGCATCCCTGAGAAATGCCGTGAAAAAGGCACAACGTCTTCGAAAGGCCATTGCCGGAACCCATTACACACCCGACAAAGAAGAGAAGGGCCAGGCCATTTCCATTACGGTAAGCATCGGCGTGAGTTCGTTTGCGAAAAACGATTCCGTTTCCACTGTCATCGACCGGGCCGACAGGTCCCTCTACCAGGCCAAAAAGACCGGAAAAAACAGGGTTGTCAGCGAAGCATCCCTCAAAACCGATCAGATGGATCGAGTCGCGGAACCGCACTGAATTGCCAAAGGGTCTGAATAAAGGCGCTCGGCGCCTGCTTCCTGAGATGATACGTAAAATTTATCCCTTTCAATAAATCTTAACCATAGTGGTATGGTGGGTACCCGAACGGATTGAAACGTTGCGCCCTATAGGGCATCAGGGATACACGCGCCGGTCAAAGGCCGGCGCCGATCTCTCCACCGGATCGATTTCCGGATCGGTCGAATCATCCACATAGTTGAAACTCCCCTTGCGGATGTTGCAGAAAACCAGTTCCGGAAGACTGTACAATGCCCCTTTGAGCCCTCGGGAGATCAAGCCCCCGCCATCCACCGGCAGGGAAAAAATGCCGGCCCCGGCCACCAGCATCCCATAAACGGCGTTCAAGGCCCCATAAACCGGTCGAATCCATGTCACGTCATCAGTAAAAAAGAGAAATGGGGTGTCCCCGTCTATGTCCTTGTAGAGGGTCGAGGTCAGGGTGTTGCACTCCCTAAGATAAACAACGGCATCATCTTTTGAAACCTGCTCCATCTGTATCAGCATCCGTTTTCTAAACCCGGGCATTATCACCGTCCCTCTCACTCTCAATTGTCCATTGACCCGGTTGAACAGTTGAAACGGAATGAAATGGAACCCTTCATTTGGCTCGATATAGCCCCCCAGGGCGTTTATTGTTTCGGATTTCGATTCGAACGGCGCATTCAGATTTCGAATCAACTCAGTGGCGCAATTGCGTTCGATCAGATGATACGGATACCATTGCTCCAATTTTTCACGATAGGTCTTCAGGTTTATCCGGGCCGCACTCAAAGACTGCACCAGGACGTGCGGAGAGGCGGCCGGCGGAGGCAGAGGCACCCTATCTGAACGAGACGGTATCAATCCGCCATAGGCCACTCGAACAGGGGTTCCCGTCCTTCTTCCCCTTTCCAGCTCTGCGTACCGGCCCGCACTCTCTTCGAGGCGGTTGTAATTCCTCTCATCCAATGGATTCCCTGATAATGCCTCCTGACGGATCCGCCAATAGTCACGCCGGGCACGATCCGCCAATCGGGCGGTGACACCGGGGTCGTCCTGCACGCTTCTTGCGGACGCCTTCAGGGCGGCATCGGGAAAAGGGTCCAGTAATAAGAGTCGATTGTATTTGAGAGAACGCATGACTGCTTGATAACGGGCCTCTGCCAACAAAAGGGCATAGCCCCAGTCCGGACGTCTGGATGACACGAGCGCCATGACTGAATTTTTCAGATTTTCCGCATAGGATGAAAGCACGCTTTGCTCATCTTCGGACAGCCCTTTCGGATCACCGGGACGTGAGCATGCATCCATATCCACCAGTTCCGAATCCCGGACCGGCAAGGCCCGTTTCAAAACCATAAGGGCCGCATGTTTGAGCCGGTTTTCAGCATAGTTCAGCCATGGGGACCCAACCGACCCGGGATAGGCTTCCCTGAAAATCTCTGGATTGGGCGCTTCCGTGACAATGAGTGGAATCGCGGCCAGGGCCCGGTCCAGGGACATAATGGCAAGGTCCAGGTGTTCGGCGCCATATTTCTGTGTAATGGCCGCCCCGAGTTGACGGCTGATATCGTCCGGCGCCCCGGTTTGCCAAAAAAGACCAGCGCCTTTCAATGCCATGTGGTGGACGTTGTGACTGACATCGTTCAGCAGGCGAGCGTCGGCCTTCAGAACATCCAGGCGGGTCATATGGGCTTCCTGAACCAGGTAGCACTGGTCGAAGTGTTCCCTTATGCGTGCGAGATCACGGCTTGTGACGTCAACCCGGGCGGCGTAAATCGTTCGATTTTCCAAATCGTTATAAATATACCTGAAATGGGGCCACCGGTCCCGCACAAGCCTGAAGAGACCATCGGGGAAGTATTGGAAGTGATAGACGGTATCGCCGATGTGCACGCCAGCGTGTCCCCCACTGGAGCCTCCCACATTGGCATCGATGTACAGGAACCTGAAAAACGCACCCGGCAGGACAGGATCGTCTTCAGCCGTAACCAGCGGGACAAAGACGAGTGCCTGCAGCATAAAAAGGCTGATGAGCGCCAAAAAAAAAGGAGGGGATAGGGCAAGCCCCCCTTCACGTCGGCTATTTGACCCTGTCGGCCAAATCCCTTTTAAATCAGGGTTGATAGCTCTCCTGGATGAGCACGAGGGCACTTCTTTCTCTGACCGTCAGATCTTTCACGAAGTAGACGTCCCGAACCTCTTCACGGGTTATGCCGGCCCGTCTGAGGCCGGTTCCAATGGCATTATACGTTGCCGTATCCCGCTCCCAGTCTGTAATGCCGTGCTTTTCCGCGATCTTCCCCAATTCCCGCATGAAATCCTCAGCATTGCCTTCCTTTGCCGCACGCGATGTGAAGGCGCTCACATCGCTCATGTAGGACGCTTTGTCACTCTCGCCACCTTCATCCGACGGGCTCGATGAACCCGAAGAATTGGAGCTGGACTTGCTTGAATCACTGGATGTCCCGCTGGAATAGGAAAGCGAACAGCCGGCGAACAAGGTCAGAATGCTGAACAGAACGACAGCGAATCTTAAACTATCTTTCATCGAATTCACTCCTTAAAAAGAGTTGGCAACGATACCCCATAGGCGCAAAAACATACTTGAAAAATGGCAGTTGTGTCAATATAAGAATGATTATAGGCTTCACGATTGTCGATTTGCGATCGCTGATTGAATAACTCCTTGGGAATAAGATGACGTATAAGGGGAGCCCCAAAGGGTTTCCCGTGGAAGCCATAGACAGAAGGTTGAAACACCCTAACCCCGTTATTTGTCTTGGTCCATGGAATGGAAATCGAACTCGTGCGAAGCCCGGTCCCGAGGGTTTTCAGACAGGCGGCAGCGTTGCCTCACCGCCCTTTGAAAATGGGTTTCCGGTTTTCGAGGAGCGCGCGAATGCCTTCCTTTGAATCCTCCATTTCAAAGGTGCGGGACTGGTAGAGGGTGTCTATCTCGGCCGAGTTGCGCGGATCCCACTGAATGCCGCGGCGGATGCTGCGTTTGATCATCCTGACGGCCACGGGCGCACAGCTCGCGATCTCCTCTGCCAGTTCCCAGGCCTTTTCAAGGATCTGACCGCCTTCCAGGACATAGTTGGCCAGTCCCATGCCGGCAGCCTCTTCACCGGTTATCAGTCGGCCGGTGAAGAGGAGTTCATTGGCCAGGGGAAGGCCCACAACCAGGGGGAGCAGATAGGAGACGGCCATGCCTGAATGGAGCCCGAGCCGTGCAAAATTGGCCCCATATTTGGAATGTCGATCGGCAATGCGGATGTCGCAGATGAGGGCCAGTCCGAACCCGCCGCCGATGGCATGTCCGTTCATGGCGGCGATGGTCGGCATTTCAAGATCCCCCACAGCCAAAAACGGGGCGTAGGCATCCATGAGTATCTGATGCGGCAGCCGGTCCCTCGCCTCAAAAATGCCGCTCTTGAAATCAGCTCCTGAGCAGAAGGAATTGCCGCTTCCGGTGATGATCAGACATCTCAAGTCATGGTTTTTCGACGCCTCATCCATTGCATCACAGAAGGCAGGCATGGTCTCCTCATCCATGCTGTTGCGATTATCGGGTCGGTTGAGGGTGATCTGAGCGATGCTCCTTTTCACTTCATACAGAATGGGCGCGTCCGACATAGTGGACTCCTCGGATATGGGTTCCTGCCCGCGGCAGGGATTTAACAGGTTCGGGATTTTTAGTATAGGCCGGCGAGTTCCTGGTGAAACCGGTCGCGTGTCTCGGCCGAGTACCGGGTCCATTCCGGATCCGCCTTGAGATTTGGGACAACGGCGGACCCGCTAATTCCTTGGCGTTTCAGATGTTCCCCCAATAGTGCTTCGCGATGGGACCGCTTTCTTTCCAACTCCTCCCGATATCTCAAAAGGAGTTTTTCAACAGGCTTTGTGTCAAACCCGGAGACACGCGACAGGACATTGAGAAGTCCATGGTTGTCCCCGTCCAGGACCATCCGTTCCAGGCATTCTCTCCTGAGGGCTGCCGCGGCGATTTCCTGACGATCACCGCCGAATGCCTCCATCTCCGACTGAAGCTGTTCCGTATCGAGGATGCCGTCGAGATGCCTTTGCAGTATCCCCCGTATCTTTCCTTCCACCTCACGCCTCATGAAGGCCGCTTTGTCTTCCTCTGTTACCTGCACGCCCCTGGCCTTTTCCATGATGATGTCGAGGGTGCTTCGAATTTCTCCCATAAAATCGTCTGCCTCCTTGTTCTCCTATCTTTATTCTCCTCGAATCCAGAGCTATCGCGCCAGACCCAATACCCCCATAACCCGGTCGTGCAGCACAGGCCGGAATACCCGGATCTTTTCGCTTTTCCGCGTAGGATGGATCCGATTGGTCAGGAATATAATGATAACATCCTGCTCCAGATCCATCCAGAGGGACGTGCCGGTAAACCCGAGATGCCCCACGCTTGTGGATGAAAAATACCTTCCGGCGCTCGAATTCGCCGGGGATGGCGTATCCCACCCCAGGGCCCAGGTGCTGCCATTCACCAGATCCTGCCGTGTGAAAAACTCTCTGACGGTCTCCGGTGCAAGACCGTCGTTCCTCTCCCCGCGCCAGTTCGCTCTCAGAAAATTCGCAAGTCTGTACACATCCCCTGCGGTACCGAACAGTCCCGCATGGCCTGAATACCCCCCGATGGCATAGGCGTTTTCGTCATGCACGGTCCCCTGAAGGATCTGTTTTCGCCAGGGACACGCTTCTGTGGCCGCGAAACGATCCCGGCTGAACCGACCTGGAAGATCGCTGCTGAAAAAGCCGATCTCCCTGAGGGTCAGAGGGTCATAAAACGCCTGTTCCAGAAACCGGGGCAGGTCCAGGCCGGCCGTCGTCTCGATCACCCACTCCAACAGGATGAACCCGAGGTCGCTGTACAGAGACCGTGTTCCCGGCGTGTACGCAAGGGGAAGGGTCAGCAACTGATTTCTCAGTGCGGCCTTTCGGTCTGTCGGGGCCACATGATCCATGTCGAGATAAAACGGCAGCCAGCCTGTAAATCCGGCGGAATGGCTCAGAAGAAGGCGCGGGGTGATGCTTCGCTTGTCTTCCGGCACGGTACGGGGGAGCAATGCCTGGATGGGCGTATCCAGCCCGATCTTGCCGCCATCCGCCAGCTTCATCATGGCCAGGGTCGTGGCTAAAGGTTTGGTCAGGGAGGCCAGGTCAAAGAGGGTCTCTTTTTCCATGGGGAAGGGATGGGGCCAAAGGGTGCGGTCCCCGACCGCCATAAACAGGCGGATGATCCCTCCGCTCGCCGCCAGGAGAACTGCACCGGGGTAGACGCCTTCCCGCCGTCCCCCTTCCAGGAGGGTCTCTATGCCCGATATCGTCTCTTGTTCCATCGGTTGAGCCTGGTTACTCGTTACTGGATACTTACTGGGCGTCGGGTTTCAGCTTTAGGCACTTTAGCCACTTCATTGGCCGGCCGGTCGAATTGGAAAAAATATATTGACCCGTCACCCGAAATTGGATATACGTTCATATCAAATTTTCTTTTTCAATTCCGATTCAAGCGTCTATTGGAACGCTAACATAAATCCTGGCAGGTGTAAACGGCCATCCGTCATCTGTCAGGGTCAGTATATGCTGTCTCGTGTTTTTGATTCCGGGCGGCGCGTGCCCTCGGTCTACCAAACCCTTACCATCAATAAGGAGGTCGACATGGGAAAGACAAGACTTTGGATTGGAATCCTGCTGGCTCTCATCTTCATCATCCCAACAACATCATTTGCAAAAGAGGCGGTCCCCGGCGTAACAGACACCGAGGTGGTGGTGGGTTGGACCACGCCCATCTCCGGACCTGCCGCCCTGTGGGGCGTTACCGGCCTGGGCGCCAAGGCATGGGCCGATTATATCAATGACCAGGGCGGCATTCATGGTCGAAAGATCAAGGTCGACGTCATGGACGACGGCTACAACCCCACCCGCGCCATGGTCAACCTGCAGCAGATGAAGGGAAAGGTCTTTGCGGTCTGCGGCCTTCTGGGAACCGCAGTGCTCCATGCGGCCAAGGACTTTTTCCCTGAAAACAAGATCCCGCTGATCACCGCGTACGGCGATATCCGGATCTGGGCCAGAATGCCCAAGGACCAGCTGCGCTATATCTTTATCGCCTATCCGGACTATGAGGACGAGGCCATTTACATCACGGACTATGCCGCCAACAAGCTGAACGCAAAGAAAATCGGCCTCTTTTACCAGAATGACGACTATGGCAAGATGGCCATGGTCGGGGTCAAAAACGCCTTGGCAGGAATGAAGGGCAAGGCCGAGCTGGTGGCCACGGTTCCCTATGAGGTCACGGAAAGATCCCTGGGGACCCATGCCCTCAAGCTCAAGGAGTCCGGTGCTGAAGCGGTCGTCATCTATGCAACCCCCAGCCACGGGGCCCTTATCCTGAAGGAAATGGCCAAGGCCGACTATCGGCCCCAGGCCCTTACCACCTTTACCCTGGGCGATCCGGTCATGTATAAGATCGCCGGCGACGCCTGGGAGGGAACCTATATCGCCCTGCCGGGCAATTCCGGGGTTCCCGGCTCCGAGGCCGCGGCAGACCGGGTCGTTGAAATCCTCAAGAAGTACAACCCCAAGCTGGAGGGGAAAGAATACCTGGCCCTGTTCGGGGCCATGTCCATGATGCACCTGGTGGAAGGGCTTAAAAACGCCGGGCCTGATCTGACCCCCGAGACCATGATCCAGGGGATGGAAAAGATCAAGGACTGGAAACCCGAAGGCATCGGCGCGCCCGTGACCTACAGTCCGGACAGACGCCATGGCAACAATGCGTCGCGCATGGGCCGGGCTGAAAAGGGGAAGCATGTGCCCCTCGAGCCGTTTACCATCCATCCATCCCACTTCTAAAACCCTCTTATTGAGTTGATCCTGTAATAGGGTTCGGGAGGGAACGGGCCATGCGTCCCGTTCCCTGCCCAAAACCCGTGTGTGCAAACAAAAGGTTCGATCAAGGATCTCAGAGCGCCCTATGGCATTATTGCAAATCAGCCGTCTCTCCATCAGCTTCGGCGGCATTCAGGCCCTGATAAACATCGACCTGGGAATGGAAGAGAAGGAGATCCTGACCATCATCGGTCCCAACGGCTCCGGAAAAACCACCCTCTTCAACTGCATCTCGGGCGTTTACCATCCCGATGGCGGAGATATTGTGTTTCAGGGAAGGCGCCTGATCGGACTCTCTCCGGATTTCATCGCCCGCAGGGGGGTAGCCCGGACCTTTCAGAACCTCCGCCTGTTTCTCCACATGACCGTCCTTGACAATCTCCTCCTGGGCCGGCATATCAAATTTCGTAAAAATCCTTTCAATGCCTTTCTGCGGCTGCGAAAAGAGGAACTCCGCCACAGGGAGGTGGTGGAAGAGATCATCGAGTTTCTGGATCTCCAGGCCTACAGACAGGCACGGGTTTCCGATTGCCCCTACGGGGTACAGAAGCGGGTCGAGGTGGGACGCGCCCTGGCAACGGAGCCGAGACTCCTTCTGTTAGATGAACCGATCGCCGGTCTGACCTCGGAAGAAAAGGAGGAGACGGCCTATCGGATCACTGAGATCCGCGGCAGGTACGAGACCGCCATCCTCCTGGTGGAGCACGATCTCCGGATCGCGTCGAAACTGGCCGACCGGATGATCGCCCTGGACTTCGGGCAAAAGATCGCCGAGGGGAGTCCCGAAACGGTCCAGAAGACCCCGGAGGTGATCAGGGCCTACCTCGGGGATGAGGGAAAATAGCTCATGGCGGATGGCTGACAGGTGAAACGGGAGGACAGCTGATGACGGATGACTCATGGCGCATAGTCAGAAAACGTTACGTTGAGATGGCGATATGGCTCCCCTGCTGAAAATCCAGAGCATCGAGACCCTTTATTACGACCGGATATATGCCCTTCACGGGCTCTCCCTGGAGGTGAAGGAGCGGGAGATATTTGCCGTCCTGGGGCCGAACGGGGCAGGCAAGACCACGCTGCTCAAGACCGTTGCAGGGCTGTTGAAGGACCAGCCCAAAAAGGGGACGATTGAATTCGCGGACAAACGGATACACCGAATGGCCCCTGAACGCATTGCGGCCCTTGGCATCGTTTATGTCCCTGAAGACCGTGGGCTTTTCCGGGAATTAACGGTCAGGGAAAACCTGGAATTGGGCTGCTGGGGGAGAAAAGACAAGGGGATCCAGGATGACCTGGCCTTTGTGTTCGGGCTCTTTCCCATATTGAAGTCCAGGGCCGGTCAGCAGGCCGAGACCCTTTCAGGAGGAGAGCAGCAGATGCTTGCGGTAGCCAGGGCCATGCTTCGCCGTCCCAGGCTCCTGATGCTGGATGAGCCCTCCCTGGGCCTCGCGCCCAAGGTGTCCCGTCATGTATACGACGCCCTTTCCCAGATCAGCCAAAAAGGGACGACCATTCTGCTGGTGGAACAGAACGCCGGGATGGCCCTCAGCATTGCCACCTTCGGCTACATCATGGAATCGGGACGGATCGTGCTGGAAGGGAGCGCAACGGAGTTGAAAGCGAACGAAGATGTGCAGGAGCTTTACCTGGGCATCGGCGGGGATACGGCCTCGCCCAAGGGATGGCGACTCTACAAAAAAAGGAGGACCTGGTAGTGGCGAACCGGCCTGCAAACTTCCCGGCACTCTTTTTTGAGCAGGTGGCCGCCCGTAAAGACCGTGTGGCCCTCCGGCGGAAGGAACACGGCATCTGGAACCGGGTCGCTTGGAAGGAATACGGGGAGAAGGTCCTGGAAACAGGAGCGGCCATGATTGCGCTGGATATCCAGCCCGGAGAACGGGTGGCCATTTTAGGGGACAACCGGCCCGAGTGGCTCTTCTGTCACCTGGCCGCCATGGCCATCGGATGCGTCACCTGCGGGGTCTATTCCACGTCGGCACCGGATCAAGTCAACTATGTGGTGGGCCATTCGGAATCCAAAATCCTCTTTGTTGAAAACGAAGAGCAGGTGGACAAGGTCCTCCAGATCTTCCCGGACCTTTCCGTGAAACAGATCGTGGTCTGGGACCCCAAAGGCCTCTGGGGATTCACCCACGAGGCGATTGTCTTTTTTGATGAATTCCTGAAAACAGGGGCCGCCTATCTGGCCTCCCATCCCGATGCCGTCTCCCGGCGCATGGACGCGATCGATCCCCAGGATACCGCCATGATGATCTACACCTCCGGGACCACGGGCCGACCCAAAGGGGCCATGATCACGCATCAAAACATCCTGAGCATCACCGAATCTTTCACGGAAGCCACTCCCATGTACGATACCGATGAACTCCTCTCCTATCTCCCCCTGGCCCATATTTATGAAAACCTCATCTCCCTGTTCCAGGCCATCCGGAGCGGAGCCACGGTCAATTTTGTGGAAAGCATCGACACCCTCCCCCAGAACCTTCGGGAGGTCTCTCCCACGGTCTTTGCCAGCGTCCCCCGGATCTGGGAAAAATTCGCCTCCATGGTGGAGATCCGCATGTCCGACTCCACGGTGGTGAAGCGGGCATGGTATCGCCTCGCGGTCATGGCCGGCCTGGCGCATGTCCGGTCCGCAGCAAAGGGAAGGGGCGAACGGTTCCTCCGCTCCCTTGTCTACTGGCCCCTCTACTGGCTGGTGCTCTATCATCTCAAGCGACAGATCGGCCTGGAGAGGGTCCGTTGGGCCGTATGCGCGGCCGCCCCCGCCTCTCCCGACCTCTTTCAATACTTTAACGCACTCGGAGTGCCGTTGCGGGAAGGGTACGGCCAGACCGAATCCACCGGGGTCATCGCGGTCCAGCGGATCGACCGGCCCCGCTGGGGCTATGTGGGAGAACCGCTTCCGGGGGTAGAGGTCAACATCGCGGAAGACGGCGAGATCCTCTGCCGCGGGGAGGGCGTCTTCAAGGGGTATTTCAAGAACCCTGAACTGACGGCCGAGACCATCATAGACGGGTGGCTCCATACCGGGGATGTGGGGGTCCTGGAGAACGGTTTTCTCAAAATTCTGGACCGCAAAAAGGACATCATCATCACCGGGGGCGGCAAGAACATCACCCCTGCCTTCATCGAGAACAAGCTGAAGTTCGGCCAGTACATCCAGGATGCGGTGGTCATCGGAGACGGCCGCAAATTTCTGACCGCCCTCATCCTGATCGACGAGGACAATGTGACCAAGTATGCCCAGGACAACCGGGTCCCGTTTACCACCTTTGCCGACCTGACCCAGAACCCGGAGATACGAAAACTGATCGAGGGCGAAGTGCAGAAGGTCAACAAGACCCTCTCCAAGGTGGAGACCATCAAAAAGTTTGAACTACTCCCCCGGCGGTTCTACGAGGAAGACGGTGACGTCACGCCCACCAAGAAGGTCAAACGACGTTTCCTGGAAGAACGTTACAAGGAGTTGATAAATAAGATGTATGGGAAGTAATGATCCGATGAAACAGCAGGGAGCAGGGGGCAGGG
>JAWOIH010000444.1:0-26172 GCA_046484725.1 Candidatus Desulfacyla sp.
GCCCGGGCTGTCCACCTCTTACGAAAACAAATCCACCTCAAAAGAACCTGGCGATATCTTCACGTTCATGCTTCAGTTGTTCCTCCAAAATTTGCCGGCGCGGATCACAGGATCACCGCTTCGCAACTGAATACCGTGCTGAAGGGAAAAATGTCAAGGGGCATCCAACGGCAAGCCGATCCTGAAACACCCATGCATCGGAACGGATCAGGAAACCCCTCATTGACATCCCGCCGCAGTTCATTTAGATTCTTACAGAAAAACGCGCCTTGCCTTACAGTGGGCAAGGTCGCTTCAAGTTGTGTCAATCCGATTTCTCATCACCGGAGCGAGCTTATGGCCGAGCACGTGTGTCCCCCCTGGATCGGATATTTTCTCCTGAATCCACTCAGAAAATTGGTGGAAAACCCCGACAAGATGTTCGGACCGTTTGTCCGTGAGGGCATGGTCGTCCTGGAACCGGGCTGCGCCATGGGGTTTTTCACCCTTCCCTTGGCCCGCATGGTCGGACCGGCGGGCCGTGTGATCGCCCTGGAGATACAGGACAAGATGCTCTCTGTCCTGGGCCGCAGGGCTCAAAAGGCCGGGCTCCTTAACAGGATTGACCTCCGGCGAATCGGCAAAGACGGGTACGGGCTGGGTGACCTCTCCGGCCGGGTGGACTTTGCCGCCGCCATTCATGTGGTCCACGAGGTCCCGGACAAGGCCGTTTTCTTCGCCGAGATATGGAAGGCCCTCCGGCCCGGGGGGAGGCTCCTTGTGGTTGAACCCAAGGGTCATGTCTCGAAGAAGCAGTTTGAAGAGACCGCCGCCGTCGCCGGAAAGGCGGGGTTCACACCCGATGCCCTGCCGAAAAAGATCGGCGGCAGGAGCGTCTCCCTCATCAAGCCGGGGAAGGAAACCTGAAGACCGCCATCATTGGCACACAAACAGAGGGGCACCCCCGATTCCCGGCTCCCCGCCAGCCCAATAGACTCTCAGCAAGGGTTTTCAATGCACCCGCTGACCTTTTGAATATCATCAGGGATCGGCCGAAATAGTGCCGCTTCGCCCCTGGTTATTGAGATGATACGATTCTTGGATTTGCAGCAACATAAAATATTGTTATCCGAAATGACAAAAAATTTGACTTATAATAATTAAGGATATATTATGTTAGGTGAATATCAGCTGTTAGCCTTTTTCAGAGTAAAAGGTCGTTGGAGATGGGCTGAATAGATCTTTGCGTGACCTCAATGAATTTTGATTAGGCTAATATAATAATGGTTAGACTATTCGGCCAAGTTCTTCCTCCTCCCTGAGTCGCCTCACAAGTCCTCACGTGAAGAGGGCGCTGAAAGCGCTTAGCCGCCGCACCGTTGTTACAGGCGGTCAGAATGTAGATCCCCATTCCTGGCTGACATCAACAGATGAATGGCGAGGTGTTGAAGACCTCAGAAACCCCCGAGGCCTTTGGATTCGCCGTCGGGACCAGAAAAACCGTATCGCGTATTGAAACGGGGATAATCTCCGGATCTTAAGAGGGCTTTTCAAATTTTAAGGAGGAAGAAATGAACATCTATGTGGGTAATTTGTCTTACGAGGTGACAGAGGAAGACTTGAAGGATGCCTTTACGGCCTTCGGACAGGTAGACACCGTCAAGGTGATAAAGGATGAGTATAGCGGCAGATCCAAAGGATTTGGTTTCGTGGAAATGCAGGATAATTCCAGCGCCCAATCCGCCATAGACGGCCTGGACGGCAAAGAGCTGAAAGGAAGGGCGATTAAGGTGAATCAGGCCCGGGCCCGGGCTGAGGGCTCCCGCTCCGGAGGAGGGGGTCGAGGCAAAGGAAGACCCGGCGGCGGCCGGCCGGGCGGCGGACGACAGGGCGGCGGGCAGCGTTATTAATCACCGGACGTTGCTCGATATTGCGAACTGAATGGCCGGTTCAATAGGATCAGGCGACACAGGGTGAGAGACTCCGGGTCGCCTTGCCTGAATTTCCAGGAAAAATCTTTGGTTTCATTAGGAGAAAGGAAAATAGTTGTTTAAACAGTTAGTTATGGAGTTTTATGACCCATTGACAGAGTTTTCGACCGAAAATAGTCAGACACAAAAGCCAGCCGATTCTGCCCTGCCGGAAGACATGGAGGGGCCCCCCCGGCCTGAAAAAACCCCGCGCCGAAACGTACGGAAAAGGCCCAGGCCGTCCAAACGCAGACGTCCGGTAGAAACAAAAACCATTCAAACATCGTGGGATGTTTCTCAGTTCGATGTCCCGCCTGCCGAAGGCCGGGTCCGCTTTCACGATCTGAATCTGGCCCCCGAGATCATGCATGCCATCGCCGACCAGGGCTTTGAATACTGCACCCCCATACAGGCGGAGATCCTCCCCCAGGCCCTCGCCGGATCGGATACCACAGGCAGGGCTCAGACCGGAACCGGCAAGACCGCCGCTTTTCTGATCGATATTTACACCCGGCTTCTCACAAAACCGATCCAGGGCCAGCGCCGGCCCGGCGTGCCACGGGTACTGATCCTGGCCCCTACGCGGGAGCTGGTGCTGCAGATCGAAAAGGACGCCCGGGATATCGGGAAATACACCGACATTCATATTGAACCCGTCTTCGGGGGATTGGATTATGAGAAACAGAAACGGGCCCTGGCAGAAAAGACCGTCGATATCATGATCGCCACGCCGGGTCGGTTACTTGACTTCCAGAGACAGAAGCGCCTGCAGCTTAACGAGATAGAAATCCTCGTCATCGATGAAGCCGACCGCATGCTCGACATGGGGTTTATCCCTGATGTGCGACAGATCGTTAACAGTACGCCTCCCAAGGACAGGCGGCAGACGATGTTCTTCAGCGCCACACTGACGCCCGAGGTGGAACGGTTGGCCGAACAGTGGACCCGTAATCCTGTTCATGTGGAGATCGAACCCGAACAGGTGGCGGCGGACTCGGTCAACCAGCTGATCTATCTTGTCACTGCCAAAGAAAAATTTGCCCTTCTCTTCAATTTGATTGTGGGACAGGATTTGCAGAGGGTGCTCGTCTTCACCAACCGGAAGGATCAAACCATTCGGCTGGCGGATCGGCTCAAACAATGCCGCATCACCTGCGCCATCCTCTCGGGCGACGTGCCTCAAAGGAAACGTATCCAGACCCTCGATGATTTCCGGAATGGAAGGATTCGCGTCCTGGTAGCCACAGACGTGGCGGCACGAGGGCTGCATATCGAGGGCATCAGCCACGTCGTCAATTTCACGCTGCCCCAGTCGCCCGAGGATTACGTGCATCGGATCGGCCGCACCGGCCGCGCCGGCGCAACGGGTATTTCCGTGAGTTTTGCCTGCGAAGACGATTCTTTTTATATCCCGTCCATAGAGGAATACCTTGGGCACCCTTTAAGTTGCGTGTATCCGGACAACTCGCTGCTGGAACTGATGCCGCCGCCGGCCCAGAGGCCTTCCCCTAAAAAGAGCCCTGCATTTCCGTCTCGGAACCGGCAAGTAAGAAACAGGGCCGGCACAACCAACCGCCGAACATCTCATGCCCGTTAACCGTCTCCATTTCGCAGCCTGAGGGAAAAGAAAACGTGCAGGCATCTATGCTCGAAAAGTCGGAAACCGGGATCTCTCCGGCCGCTGACAACAAGAACGAGATCCTGGAATATGGGGTGCGCGCTTTTCGGCCGCGGCACCACAGAATCAGGGAACTCAAACGGACCCATGCCGCGTCTTATCACGGCTTCAGGCTGTGGCCCTCCAGTTGGCTGTTGATGGACTTTTTAAACGGGCAGGGATTGCGCAGGGGCGCCCGCGTCATGGAATTGGGGTGCGGCTGGGGATTGGCAGGCATCTTCTGTGCAAAAAATCGTGGCGCCAAGGTAACCAGCGTTGACATCGACTCAGAGGTCTTTCCATATCTGCAGGCACATACACAGATCAACCACGTTAACGTCTCAACCATGCATCTGGGGTTCGATGACCTGATAAGCAAGCATCTGAAAGGGATTGATGTCATGATCGGTGCGGATATCTGCTTCCTGGATTCATTGGCCGATTCTCTAAAGGGGCTCATAGGTCGAGCTCTGGGGGAAGGCGTTCAATTTGTGGTGATTGCGGATCCCGGAAGAACCAGTTTTGAAAGACTCGGCAGGCATTTCGTCCGGGAAATGTCCGGGGAAGTCCGGGGCCGTTCCGTACAGAGGCCTTACCCGATTGAAGGCCGAATCCTCAGTATAGGCGCCCTGCCCCATTAGCCATCCGGAGTGAGTGCCCGGAAGCCGGAGCCCGGCAACGAGGAAATCCTTTCTACTTCAAATAATAGAGGGTGTCCGGAAGAGGGATATCCTTGCCGCTCCGGGTCTCCCCATAGTTGTATTCGGCCAGAACTTTAAGGTCATTCAGGGCCTGCCTGTCCCCTCGAAAGCGAACTCTGTTCAGCCCTTTGGTCACGATATAGCCCCCCGCGCTGAGCATCTGCAGTACACTGCCGGCATCGAACACCTGGTCTTCCACAAGCATCCTGACATCGGAGCCGTAGTGTTGGACCACTTTGGCCACACGAGTGGATGGACGGGCATGGAATCCTATTTCAGGTATGGGGAGTTCATAGGTTACGATATCCACAAGGCGATTCAATATGGAATCGGCAAACCCTCTCCCCATATGAAAGAGCTGCATGAGATAGTAGAGGCTGAAACCGAAGGCCTCTTCCATGAGACGTGAAGAGGGTACGATGTCGCGGAGCCTCTCAACAACCGGCGATGATGGAACAAGGAGATGCCTTTCAAAATAGTGCACTGAAATTGTCGCTATCTTGAAGAGATTCAGTTGGATGCGGAAGATCTCCCGCAGCCCCTTCAGTTCCGGAATGTCGCCCCCGATTCGGGTGTGTTCGATATGGGTGTCATACCAGGATTGGAAATTATGCAAGCGGGTTCCCAGGCGTCTCAGCGTTCCTTCGTTGACACCTGAGGGAATCTTGGAGGCCAGATCTTCATCCCCCGGTCGCATGACGTCTTCCAGAGAAAGGGCCTCTCCCGCAAGATCTGAAAAGCCATGAACGAGTTTTTTTACCACATGAGCCTTATCCGAACCATCCGTCTCTTCAATGGTATGAGGGAGAATGATTTCGTTGTGCAGTTTGACGCCGTAACTGCGAAGCGGCCTCTCCTTGGGGACAGTGAGGTTCAGTCTCCGCGCCTCGGCTTGCAGTTCCTCAAAACTGCGGGTAATGATCTCCACAAAGAAACGAGCCGCCGACTCCGCCCGTTCCACAAAATCCGAATTCTCACGGGGAAAGAGACGCTCCGGATGAGAATTTTTTTTGATCTCCTCCAATAAGAAAGCGGCCTTGCCGAAGTTTTTTGCAGTGGCTGTAATTTCCCGGAAATAGATCCACTTTCTGTTATTCCGTGCCCGGTAGCGGTCCAAGAAATGCTCCACATCCGAGGAATGCTTGATGACATTGGCCAAAAACTCCATATCCAGGAGCTTGCTCCTCCCTTGATGGAGAGCATCCTCCACGTAATTCGAAAGCGAAAGAAACGGCCCGGCAAAGGGCTCCAAAACCCGCCCGAACTCGTCTTCGGAGATAATCTCCTGGTCCTCTTTCGAATCAAACAGTGTCAAGAAATCAATCGTCATGCATACCCCTTCGATCAGAAATTCCGGTTTTCCTTCAAGCGTGACAAAAAGGCATTTGCGATAACTTAAAACAAAATGAAACGGGTGTAACCTCTTTTTGTAGGATTCTCATTGGAAGCGCGGGGCTGAACACCCCTCAGCCGTCGCTGCGGACCATGGATGCCCACTCACCTACCTATAGATATCAATAGGTTAAACCGAGTCTAAACGTCAAGGTCCCCATATGGCGGCCCTGAGCGTTAAAAGAACGTAAAAACAGCCCACGATGATAAGCAGACCGTAAAGGGCGTTTTCGCCCGTATGCATAACGCCCCTCTTGAAAGAAGGCCTCCTGAGGGCAGTTCCCATGGCAGGGAGCACGAGAAGGCATCCGATGAAAAGACCGGGAATCATCAGACCGACCAGGAGCGGGGGCAGAAATTTGAGGAGTGTCTGAATTCCCTGGAAAAACCAGGGGCCTTCCACCATGGCCATCGAAGCGCCGGGCGGGATGTCCATACCCGGTTTGACAAACAGGGCGTACAGGAAAAGCCCGATGCCTCCACTGAGCATGAATCTTTGATTCGGGAGCCACTCGCGAATGTGGCCTCTCATCAAATAGATAATCAGAAGGGGAAGGAAAAAGCAGTGATAGAGGTAAGGGAGAAAGAAAAAACTCTCACCGGGCACGATGAACAGCCCTGCAACGGCACCCCCCGCTATTGGCAGGGTTTCGAGAATGTTCATGAAAATGTTTCCTGCAAATTGCCCTTCCTGATCCCCTTTCAGGATAAAACCGGTAAACAGGGTGTAAAAACAGAGGACGAGAGAGACGACAAGAGAGATCCACTCCCTGAGGGCATACCTCCTGTAGCGCTTCCGAACAAAATGATCCAGGGTATGGAGCAGCATGAGGATGACAAACACCTGTCCGGCGCCATAATGAAGCTGCCTGAAAAACCAGCCGTAGGGAACCAGGGTCGTGATCTCTTCCACATTTTGGAAGACATTCCCCATGGGCCGGTAGTAAAAGACCAGAACCATTCCGGAGGCAATGCAGAGAATCAGGGCCGAGAGGCCGAGACGGGGAAGGTACAGGGATATCGTGTTGACAATTCTGCCGGGGAATGACACGCCGAATCCTCTATCCGATTTTCAATACAGCCTCTAGGTCCCCGCTGGCAGTTCTTGTCAGTGGGACGCTGTATAGATCTTTCCGTGCAGGCCCTGCCACCCGTTTGCCCAAAAGGGTGAAGACGCTCCCGTGACAGGGACATACAAACCTTCGGGAGACCGCATCATAGTTGAGGGTGCATCCCAGGTGGGTGCAACGGGCAGAGAGGGCGAACAACTCCTTCGCTTCCCTGATAAGATAGACCCCCTCCTTGAAGTTCACAGACCCGGCCTGATCATCCCGATGAAAGACAATCGTCCTGTTTGTGGCTTTTCTGAAGGTCATAAATGAAAACGCAGGATAGGCCAGGAGCGATCCTCCCAGGACCGAGGTCGCCCATTGCAGGCCCTTTTTGATAAAATCTCTTCTTTTCATCGTTTTCCGTCACAACCTCCCACCCGGCACATTTTTCCTTGAATTTATGCGAAAAATGGACAAAAATCAACTCTTCTATGCGGCTGCAATGCAGAAGGGACATCCATTGCACAAATGGCTCAATTATCCTATAGTGCCTGTCGTCTTCCTTCTTTGAAGACCCATCGGCAGCATAAAGACGCCCCCCTGCCAATAACTCCAGGAGGAATCGTATGCTTGAGATCAGTGCCATCATGAACTCCGCTGTGGAAGAGATCTTCGCGTTCAAGACCTGCTGTGGAGCGCGGGCCTTTGATCAAAACCTGGAGATCCTCATCAAAAACAGGGGGATCCGCGCGGTGACGGTCCCCAGCTATTGTGACATCCATGGAAGCCAAGGGACCCGCCGGATCACAACCCTGATGCCAAACGGCGATCAGCGGATCCGGCCGGGCGAGGTCAAGGCCTTCTACTGCATGATGGACGAGGTCCTCTGGAAGGCGGCAAGGGAGTTGGTCTTCTACGACAGGGACGCGAACGCGTATCGTGTTCGGCTGGATGGAAGTGCCCAACATGCCTGACGCGATACAAGCACAACCAAAAGAAATATCTCACACAAAGCCATAGAGACACCGAGAGACAGGAAAGGCCTTCTTGTTTTCTGCGACGGAAAATCGGGGGATAAGGCGCCAAAGTTGAGGAGAGACAACCCGCATCGAGTATCCGGTATCCAGAACCTTCGACCTGTCAGCTAATAACCATGAGCGATCAGCCAACAATTCCGCTGAAGACGGAATCTTCGACCAAAAACCAACAGCAACGGGAGGGGAGCGCGATCTAATGGACATTATTCACTATACCGAGGAACACCGGATTTTCAGAGAGGCGGCCAGGCGGTTTTTTGCCAAAGAGGTCATTCCCTATGCCGACGATTGGGAAGAGGCCGGCAGGGTGCCCAAGGGCGTGTGGCGGAAGATGGGGGAGCAGGGATTTCTCTGTATGGATGTGCCCGAGGATTATGGCGGACTTGGGGCCGACTTTCTCTATTCGGTGATCCTGACCGAGGAATTGGGAAGAACGGGAAATACGGGGCTGGCCACGCCCCTCCACAGCGATATCGTGGTCCCCTATATCACATCGTTCGGTTCCGAAGAACTGAAGCGAAAATACCTTCCCGGATGTGTTTCCGGGGAGCTGATCACGGCCGTGGCCATGACCGAACCCAATACCGGAAGCGACCTGGCCGCCATCCGGACCACTGCCGTGGAAGACGGGAATGAGGTGGTGATCAATGGTCAGAAAACCTTTATCAGCAACGGTCTGAACTGCGGACTGGTGGTCCTGGCGGCCAGAGATCCTGCCATCGAAAACCCCTATCAGGCCATTGACCTGTATCTGGTGGAGGAGGGCGCGCCCGGATTTGAAAAGGGTAAAAAGATCAAAAAGGTGGGGTGGCACAGCCAGGACACGGCGGAACTCTTTTTCAGCGACTGCCGGGTTCCCAAAGGCAACCGTCTGGGGCAGAAGGGCGGAGGGTTCATGATGCTCATGCAGAAGCTCCAGCAGGAGCGGCTCATGTGCTGCATTATCGCAGTCGCCGCTGCCGAACGCATGCTGGAGCTGACCATCCAGTATTGCAAGGAGAGGAGCGCCTTCGGTCGCCCCATCTCCAAATTCCAGAACACCCAGTTCAAGATCGTCGAGATGGCGACCGAGATCCGGCTGGGCCGGACATTTGTGGACAAGCTGATCGTGGATCACATGGAAGGGGCCGATGTGGTGGTCAATGTCTCCATGGGCAAATACTGGACCTCTGAGATGGCTATGCGCGTTGCCGATCGATGTGTCCAGCTCCACGGAGGCTATGGCTATTGCGAGGAGTATCCCATCGCCCGGGCCTGGAGGGATGCCCGGGTGCTCTCCATCTTTGCCGGGACCAGCGAGATCATGAAGGGGATCGCCGCCAAATTCATGGGACTGTAGGAATTGAAAAATGAAAATTGAAGGATGAGAATCGATCGTCTCGCAAGAATGCCGAATTCGGCATTTTTCGATGGACAACCTTTCGAAATCATCAGGTGAGAACTTCGCATTTTTGACTTTTACGAATGCATCCAAATGGGTGCTCTGCAATTTTATTCGGAAAGGGAGGAAAGCCCATGGAACATCCGATTGATCATTACTGGCAGCTTCGTTTGACAGACCTCAAGGAGACACTGGAAGGGAATAATTTCGAGGTGTTCATAGCAGGGAACGCCGTCGATGCAGGCCATCTGGTATTGGAAAAAATCCTTCCCAAGACAGGCGCCCGCCGTATCTCGTGGGGAGGGTCCATGACATTTATCGCAACGGGGCTCCATGATGCCATCAAGGAGATGCCGAATCTGGAGGTCCTGGACACCTTTAATAAATCCCTGGCCCCTCAGGATGCCCTGGAGCTTCGGAGGCAGTCGCTTCTGGTGGATCTTTTCATTACCGGGACCAACGCCGTGACCGAGACAGGGGAACTCGTCAACCTGGATATGACCGGGAACCGCGTGGCCGGGATCACATTCGGTCCCAGACATGTGGTGATCCTGGTCGGCAGGAACAAGATCGTGCCCGATTTGGAGGCGGCGATGGCACGGATCAAGGAATATGCCGCGCCTGCCAACGCCATGCGGCTGGATAAGAAGACGCCGTGTTCGAGAACATCCGTTTGCGAAGAATGCAAGGCCCCGGACCGCATTTGCAACACCTGGACCATTACCCAGAAGTCCTTCCCCAAAGGGAGGGTCAAGGTGGTCCTGATTAACGAAAGTCTAGGTCTCTGATATGCGCCATTTTAGGGTCGGGCACAGCCAGGCCCCGGAAAATTATTCAGGTTGACCTCATCTCTTTCAAGATGTATATGGGGAAGCAAGGGCTCAGTGATGTGAAAGAATAGGCCCGGCCCAAGAATAGGCCCGGCCCTCTTTATCAATGATTCGTAACGGGAGAGATGAAACAGAGGGTCCGGATGCATGACCCATGCAGGATTCATTGCCTCATGCGGATGTAACCGTATCCACATGAGGTTCCATACGCCAACCACATCATAGTCAAGGAGGAAACACAATGAGGAAAGGGAAAGGAATGAAACGGGGTTTTTCGATGGCGGGTATCGCCGTGCTTGGATCTCTTTTTGCCATGACGCTTGTCTTTCTGTCCGGTCATGCCGAGGCGCGCAATATCAAGGTGGGGATCATCGACTGCTACAGCGGACCCGCAGCCGTTTACGGCAATGACGCGCTCAACGGCTTCAAGCTGGCGGTGGACGAAATCAACAAGGAAGGTGTCCTGGGGGGCAAGATCGAGTGGACCAAACGGGATACCAAATTCAAGGTGGACCTTGCCCTCAACATGGCCAAGGAACTGGTCATGCGGGAGAATGTGGATGTCATCGTGGGCACCATCAACAGCGGGGCCGCCCTGGCCGTCTCAGAGGCGATTGCCAAGAAGGAAAAGGTCCCGTTTATTGTGTGGATCTCCAAGAGCGAAAATATCACCGGGAAAAATGGCCATCGCTATGTGTTCTCCACCGCCGAAAATACGGCCATGGCAGGCAAGGCCGGCGGGGTTGCCCTCTCCAAAAAACCTTATGTGAAATACTGGATTGCCGGAGATGACTATGAATATGGGCACGCCATCGGCGATGCCGCATGGCGGAACCTCAAGGCCAAGAAGCCCGATGTGCAAAAGATCGGAGAATCGTGGTGGAAACCGGGAGAGCCTGACCTGACGCCTTATATCACGGCCATATTGGCGGCGAAACCGGATGCCGTTATCTTTTGTACCGGTGGAAAGAGCATGACCAATGTCCTGAAGGCGGTCAAAGCGACCGGAATGGCTGAAAAGGTGCCCATCTGGATTCATACCGCCACCGACCACACCGTCCTGAAACCCTTGGGGGCCGATGCCCCGGAGGGGGTGATGGGGACCATGGACTACCACTTCTATTTTCCGAAATCAGAATCCAACCAGGAATTTGTTAAAAAGTTTGAGGCGGCCTACGGGCAGGAGCCAGGGTTTCCTGCGTTTCACGGCTACATCACCGCCTACTATATCGCAGAGGCCTTTAAGAAGGCCGGGTCTCTTGACAAAGAGAAGTTCATCGACGCCCTGGAAGGGATGAAAATCAAAGGGCCTGCGGGTGAACTCGAGATGCGGGCCTGCGACCATCAGACCGTTCTACCCATGTATCTGGGCGTCACCAAAAAGGCGGAAGGGAAGGATTTCGTGATCTCCACGGACATCGTTACCCTGACCGGCGACGAGGTCATGCCCACGTGCGAAGAGATTAAGGCGGCCCGCGGCAAGTAAATCGGGCAATTGAGGAATTGTTCATTGAGGGATTGAGGGATTTACTGATCCATTCCTCAATTCCTCAGATCCTTAATCCCTTAATTCTTCTTAAGGAATCCGACGCCATGGATCTGTTCCAGACCATCACCTTCCCTGCCCTGGGCAGCCACCTTCTGGTAGGCCTCAGTCGTGCCATGATCCTCTTTGTGGTGACATCGGGGATGAGCCTGGTCTTAGGCGTATTGAGGGTTCCCAATGTGGCCCATGGTTCCCTCTACATGATCGGCGCCTTCGCCGCCTTCAGCATCTCCCACCTTTTCGGCGGGGGCGCCATCGGTTTCTGGCTGGCACTCATCCTCTCTCCCTTCGTAGTAGGCGCGGTGAGCCTGATCGCCGAGAGGTCCCTGTTCTGCCATCTTTACGAGAGAGAGCACCTCATGCTCCTCCTCTTTACCTTTGCCCTCATGCTTATCCTGGGCGATCTGGTCAAGATGGTCTGGGGCGCGGATTACCGGTCCATCATGGCCCCCGAATTTTTCCGGGGATCGGTCACCCTGTTTCAGGCCCCCTTTCCCCGCTACAACCTCTTTCTCTTGGTGGTCGGCCCCCTGGTGGCCGTCGGGCTCTGGCTCTTTTCCAATAAGACCAAGATCGGAAAGATCGCGCGCGCGGCAGCGGTCGACCGGGAGATGGTGGGCGCCATCGGGATCAATGTGAGCTGGGTATTCGCCTTTGCCTTTGTCCTGGGCTGTTTCCTGGCAGGGCTGGGCGGGGCCCTGGTTTCCCCCACGGTAAGCATTACCATCGGGATGGATCACGACATTATCATGGAGGCATTTCTCATCGTCACCATCGGGGGGTTGGGCAATATGTGGGGGGCCATGGTAGGCTCCCTCATCTTCGGCATCACCCAGTCCTTCGGCGTGCTGTTGCTGCCCCAGTTTGCCATTGTCTTCCCGTATCTTGCGGTGGTGATCATCCTGATCTGGCGGCCCACCGGGCTGCTCAAATCGGTCTGGTAATGAGGAGCGTATCGTGTCGAAGGGAATCTTCAATCTGAAAACATTCGGCCTCGCAGCCGCCATTCTTATCGCCCTGGCGTTTCTGCCTCCCCTCCTCCCGAGGTTCTATATCTACATCCTTGCCCTCATCTTTGTGACGGCCCTGCTGGCCATGAGCCTCAACATGGTCGTGGGGCACGGCGGGCTGTTTCAGTTTCATCATGGGGCCTTTTACGGGGTTGGGGCCTATACCGCCGGCCTGATGATGACCAAAACATCTCTCCCCGGGTGGATGGGACTCGCGGCCGGGCCTTTTGCGGCCGCCCTGGTCGGGCTCCTCATCGGCATCTTCTGCATCCGGCTCACCCGGCTCTACTTTGGCATGCTCCAGATCTCCTTAGGATCCCTGATCTGGGCCATTGCCTTCCGCTGGTACAGTTTTACGGGCGGCGACGACGGCATCCATGGCATCCCCCTCCCTTCTCTGATCTCCTCACCCAACGGTGCATACTACTTCTGTCTGATCCTGCTGGCCATCTGTCTGTTCGTCCTCTATTTTGTTTTCAAGTCCCCTTTCGGGGCTACGCTCCAGGCCATTCGGGACAACCCCGAGCGCTGTGAGGCCATCGGCATCAATGTCCGGCGTCATCAGCTCATCGCCATTGTGATCGCCACCTTCTTTGCGGGGATCGCCGGGGTCCTTTTTGTGGTGGTGGAAGGGTCTGTCTTTCCGGACCTTCTCTTCTGGGTCTTCTCTCTGGAGGTATTCATCATGTGTCTCTTGGGCGGATGGTTTACCTTTGCCGGGCCTGTTTTCGGGGCCGCCATCATGGTATCGCTCAGGACCTTCGTGGGGGCATATACCGAGTACTGGACCCTGATTCTCGGCATTATGCTGATATTCCTCATCTTCTTTCTGCCTGAAGGGGTGTGGGGCTACCTGTTGGAAAAGATGGGGAATCAGAAACAAAACCTTCATAAGGAAACCAAATAAATGCTGCGGGTGGAAGGGCTACATAAATCATTCGATGATTTCAAGGCGGTCAGCGACGCCCGTCTCACAGTGGAGGCCGGCCAGATGGTGGCGGTTATCGGGCCCAACGGTGCAGGAAAGACGACCCTTTTCAACCTGATCACCGGACAGCTCAAACCGGACATGGGAAGAATCATCTTCAATAATGAGGACATCGACAGACTCCCCCCCTATGAAATCTGCAGGAGAGGGATTGCCCGTTCGTTCCAGATAGCCAATATCTTCCCCCGGCTCACCGTGTTTCGGAATGTGCAGGTGTCAGTCCTGTCACAACAGCGGAAGAGCACCCGGCTGTTCCGGCCTGCCCGGAAAATGGCCGTTGAAGAGACCCGCAGCATATTGGAAAAGGTGGGTCTTTCCGATAAGGCCGACACGCTTGCCGGTTCTCTGGCACACGGAGACCAGAGGACTCTGGAAATCGCCATTGCCCTGGGCAACAACCCGCAACTTCTGGTGCTCGATGAGCCTACGGCCGGGATGTCTGCCGAAGAAACCGGCACAACCATGACCCTGATCCGGCGACTGGCCGACGAGCAGGGATTGACCATTCTCTTCTGCGAGCATGATATGGAAGTGGTCTTCAAGGTAGCTCAGAGCATCATGGTCATGCATCAGGGGGTGACCATCCTCCAGGCAGGGCCGGAGGTTGTTCACAATTCCCGTCAGGTTCAGGAATGTTACCTGGGAGGTGCCTGATCATGCTGGAAGTGGAAGGAATTCATACCTACTATGGCCTGAGTCACATCCTGTTCGGGGTGTCGATCCAGGTAACCGGGGGGGAAATCGTCTGTCTCCTGGGGAGAAACGGCGCGGGAAAAAGCACCACCATGCGGAGCATCATGGGCCTGACCCCACCCAAGCAGGGCACTATCCGCTTTAAGGGAGCGTCCATCAAGGGTCGGAAACCCTATCAACTGGCCCGCCAGGGCATGGGATACGTGCCTGATAACCGTAGGGTCTTTGCCGATTTGACCGTAGGAGACAACCTCGAGATATCCGAGCGCAAGGTGTCCCGCTATAGCGGGATCCCCTGGACCAAAGAAGGGATTTATGATTTTTTTCCTGCCCTGGGCCGCATCGACTCCCGCAGGGCCGGTTTCCTGAGTGGCGGAGAACAGCAGATGCTGACCATTGCCCGGGCCCTTATGACCAATCCCGACTTTCTTCTTTTGGATGAGCCTACAGAGGGTCTCGCCCCCCTCATCGTGGACGACCTTGAACAACGGATCGGCAGACTGCGGGAGAGAGGGCTCACGGTCCTGTTGGCCGAGCAGAATCAGAAGGTCGCCCTGCGCCTCAGCGACCGGGGATACGTCATTGATAACGGGGTGATTCGTTATCACGGGACCATTGACGACCTGAGAGAGAACGAAGATGTCAGGCGTAAATACCTGCTGGTCTGAGGCAGGAGGATCCAAAGCGCAGAACCATAGAAGTCGATACGTTCAGAAGTTGAGAATTTGAGAGGTTCGGGGATTGAGAGGTTCATGAGTTCGGATGGTTAACGCCTTTATTATCAAGAAAGGGGAGAAGGTTTTTTTCGACCTTCCTGCCGAATGGAATCTCCTGACCTTCGCGGACCCGAAAGACACGCCCCCAGCCTCAGACATTGGCGGACTGGCAAGAAAGGCCTTGAACCATCCGGTGGGGTCCCCTCCGTTACGGGAACGGCTTTCGTCGTCGGATACGGTGGCCATACTGATCGAGGATCTGACCCGGGCCTCGCCCAAGGGAATCATCCTGAGAACAGTGCTTGAAGAGCTGCACGACGCCCGCATTCCCGACGCCCATATCACCATTGTCATTGCCCTGGGCACCCATCGGGGATTGACATCGAATGAACTGGACTCCGCGTTCGGCGCCGACCTGCCGGCACGCTATCGCTTTATTAATCACGACTGTCATGACCCGGAGCTGGTTCCCATAGGCCGACTGCCCACGGGGCGGGTCGTCAAAATCAATCGGGCCGTCCACAAAGCGCGATTTAAAATCGGGATAGGCTCCATCTTCCCCCATCCCATGAATGGGTTCGGCGGCGGCGGAAAGATCCTCTTTCCAGGGGTAGCCGACTTTGATGCCATACAGGAGCATCACTTCCGGTACACCTTTCAAGGGGGGACCGGGCTCGGACAGATCCAAGGGAATCCCTTTTACGAACAGGTCTCCGGCATTGCACAAACGGCCGGTCTGGATTTCATTGTCAACACCATCCTGGATCAGAAGGATCGGGCCAACGGCCTCGTGTGCGGCGACCCCGTGGTTGCCCATCTCGCGGGCATAGAAAAAAGCAAGGGGATCATCTCTCAAGAGTTCCCCGAAAAGTCGGATCTGACCGTCATCACCTCGTTTCCCTATTCAGAAGGTCCCCAGATCGTCAAACCCCTGGCCCCGGCCGCCATGGTGACCCGGGAGGGGGGCTGCATCATCCTGTGCGCAGACCTTGCGGGCGCTCTCCCCGGTCCCTTTCTGGAGAGTTTTGAACGGTTTCACAGGGAACACGGCCACGATCTTTTAGGGGGCGTGCTGGACCATTTTCGGAATAATCGCCTGATCATGGAAGGGGGCGCCATCGATTTTAACATGGCACTGGCCATGACCCTGGCCATTCAACACCGATTCCGGATCATTCTGGTCTCGGAAGACATCTCCAGGGAACAAGGTGAAAAGATGGGCTTCTCATACGCCCGGGATATGGAGGAGGCCTTTGGCCTGGGCAGCGCCATGTGCCCCCGGCCGAAGGTCCATATCATCCCCTCGGGCGGGGTCATCCTGCCCGTACTCAGGCCTCGGTGAACCGGATGTGGTCATAGTGCCGGAGAGGCTATGCGTATTGAGGCAGGAGCCTGGACATGGAAGATCAGATGAACATACAAAACCATATCAGCCATGAAGTGAGGATGGCGGTTCCTTTTCATGATGTGGATCCCATGCAGATCGTCTGGCATGGAAACTACCTGAAATATTTTGATATCGCAAGGTTTGGGGTGTTCAACAAGGCAGGCATCGATCTTTGGGAATTTTTTGAAAAGACGGGCTACCTTTTTCCGATTACCAGGACGACCACAAAGCACATCCTGCCATTGCGGTATCGCGATGAATTCCTTTGCACGGCAACCGTCATTGAAGCGAAAATCAAGATTGTAATAGATTTTGAGATAAGGCTTGCCGGAAGGGATGATATCTTTACGAAAGGAAGAGGCGATCAGGTCGCGGTGAAATATCCCGAAATGGAGATGATGTTGGAAATTCCGGAGGAAATCCGCAGGGCCCTGGGGTTTTGAAGTGGAAGCAGCCATGATTCAGCAGGCACTTATTCTGGGTTTTGAACGGATAGCCGCCTGGTCCAGGCTTCTGGATGAGATTAACGTCTTCCCTGTGGCCGATGGAGATACCGGACGAAATCTGGTGGTGAGCCTGTCCCCGTTGCGGCAATTGGATACCCACCGGGAAGAGACCGTGCACAGGCTATTGATGTCGGCCCGTGGAAATTCGGGGAACATCGCGGCCCGGTTTTTCTCAGAGTTTATCCATGCGGATTCGATGGATGCCATACCCGAGGTAGCCAGGTCTGGGAGGGATGCGGCCTGGCAGGCGGTCCATGATCCGGTGCCGGGGACCATGCTCACGATTTTCGACGAGATAGCGGAGGTCCTGGGAAAGGATGGCGTCCGATTGGATGACCCGTCTGTAACAGAGCTGGTTTCCCATCTGGAAAGAACCGTACGATCAACGCCTGAACTTCTTCCCAGGCTCAGGACGGCCGGGGTGGTGGACTCGGGCGCCCTTGGAATGTATATTTTCTTTGAAGGATTTTTTGTCAGCCTCAGCAATAAGGCCGCTCAGTTTCAGCCTGTAACGACAACATTCAAAGATATGCTGAAGGTTTCGGCCTCTTTCAACGAGGACCTGGAAGAGGGCTATTGTGTCGATACGGTCGTTCAGTTGGCCGGCAGAGCTCAAGGGGGCATCAGCACTTTATCCGGCAACCTGGAGAGCATGTTGGTCATCCCCCACGATGATTTCCTGAAGGTCCATTTCCACACCATTGACAGGGAAAAGGTGAGGAAAGAGATAGAGGCCCTTGGGGATATCGTAGCGTGGTCGGACGATAACCTGGGCACGCAGGTCGCCCGTTTCAGGAACCAGAAGACTTCAAGATGCATCCATATCATGACCGATGCCGCCGGTTCTGTTACGCGTGAAGACTCGGATACCCATGACATGACACTCCTTGACAGCTATATCACCGTCGGAGAGAGGTCCCTGCCCGAAACCCTCTTCTCGCCATCCGAACTCTATAAACGGATGAGAGAAGGCATACAGGTTTCAACATCCCAGGCATCCATTTTTGAGCGCCACCAGCATTATCAGAGCGTTTTAAATCAACATGACAGGGTGCTCTACCTCTGCGTCGGGGCGGTCTATACGGGGAATTATGATGTTATCATGGGATGGAAACAAACCAATGACCCTGATGACCGGTTGACGGTGATTGACACGACTGCGGCCTCCGGGCGGTTGGGGACCATCGCCCTCTTAACGTCAAGGTTTTCAACCCGGGCAACCGACCCCCATGCGGTTATCGAGTTTGCAAACAGGGCTGTTGGTGCGTGTGAAGAATATGTCTTCCTCGACAGGCTTCAGTACCTGGCAGCCGGGGGGCGGTTGTCCAAAACGAGTGCGTTTTTGGGTGATATGCTCCATATGAAGCCGATTATCAGCCCCACGGCCGAAGGGGCAAAGAAGGTCGGGGTCGTGAGGGATCAAAACGATCAGTTGCGATTCGCCCTCCGGAAGCTTGACGCCTCCATCCGGAAGGGCTCGAAGGCATTTATCATGCTCCAATACTCCGACAACCGATCGTGGGTGGAGGAGACGGTTATGGAAGCGGTCAAGACGCGCTACCCCTTTACCGAAGTCATGCTGCAACCCCTCTCTTTAACCTCCGGCGCACACATGGGGCCGGGGACATGGGCGGTAGCCTTCCTGCCATGGGATGCCATGGCCATGGATAAGGGGTGAAACATCGCCGGTGCAAAAATGGTTTTACCAGGTTGTCACGTCACTGTCCAAAACGGCTCCGCCATGGGTCGTCGAGTTCATGGTCTGGATGGTTTCCACCGGGTTTTTCCTCTTTTCTCCCGCAAGGGTTCGGGGCAGCATACGGTTCTACAGACAACTCTTTCCAGGGAGAGGCAGATTTTTTCCGTTAGGGTGCGCATGGCGACAGTACCACAACTTTTCGCATGTTTTTCTCGACAGGCTGTGGCTCCAGGGGCCGGCGGCCCTGACCTATACCTCCGAGGGGTGGGAAGGTCTTCAAGCGTCCCACGAAAAGGGCGAGGGGGGCATTATTCTGATGTCCCACCTGGGGAACTGGGAGGTCGCAGCCCATCTCTTAAAGAAGAAAAGCCCTGAAATGAACCTGCTCCTCTATATGGGCGTGAAACAGAAAGATCAAATCGAACATGTTCAAAAACAGGGATTGTCGCAAGACGGCATAAAGATTGTCGGCGTAGACCGCGATGGAGGCTCGCCCTTTGCCATTATTGAAGGGTTGAAGATGCTAAAGGAGGGCGGGTTTGTTTCCATGACCGGGGATCTCTTGTGGAACAGGGAGCAGCGGGCGGTCCCTGTCCGATTTCTGAGGCACGAGGTGAAGTTGCCGGGGGTGCCCCATATCCTCGCCCTCCTTTCCGGCGCTCCTCTGTTCATTTTCTTCGCGTTTCGCGCCGGCAGACGGCATTACCGTTTCAAGATTATCGGCCCCAATTATGTCAGGGCGTCGTCCCGTTCCCAAAGGGCCGCGGCAATCCAGGGGTCTGCCCAGGAATATGCACGCCTTCTCGAAGAAGCCCTTTACCAAAGTCCCATGGAATGGTATCACTTTGAGCCTTTTCTGGGGCCGCAAACTGCCGGCCAGTTCTCCTGAAGGCGCAAGGCGTGCGGCCGCGAGGTGGGCTGGCGGATGATTATGGAATGGCTGGATCAAGGGTTGTCAGGGCTGTTCCTTGCGCCTGAAGCCCTGATTTGAAATATGTAGATAGTGCCTGAACGAAAACCCCGTTGAGGCAGAATTGGGAATTGAGGAATTACGAATTGGTGGAATAAAGTTTAAATTAATAAAGGCAATTTTTCTATTCCACCCCTTTTGAATTTCCGGGTTTCCGTTCAGACACTAAATAGCAAAGTGAGATCTGTCGTATGACACGAAATGAGATACAAGATGAGATCCTGAAGATCTTCAAGGATGAGTTTGAGATAGAAAATCCCGGACTGGACGACGATTTAGGCGAGAAATACGAGTTTGACAGCATCGATGCGCTGGATCTCTTGAGCAAGATTGAAGAACTTCTGGGTTCAGGGCTTACGCAAAATGAAAAAAAACAGGCCATGGAAATTCGAACGATTAGCCATATCGTAGATTATGTCGAGCGGATGGCCGCGAAGAGGTCCTGAGCCTTGCTGGGAATACAGCGTTAAAAAAGAGGGCGCACCATGGAGCGAAGGGTGGTTATTACGGGCGCGGCTGCCATAACGCCTATCGGCCATCAAAAGGACGAGATTATCGACAGCCTTGTGAATGGGAAATCAGGCGTCGTCCCCCTGCGCGAGGATGACCTTCTGTCTGGCTACATCCATTCCAAGGTCTATGGCACCGTAGGGTATCCGGTTGCCTATGAGTTTGAGCGCAAATACCGCAAGACCATGGGACCTGTTTCATACTATGCCTGCCAGGTGGCAAAGGAGGCCATTGAAGCCGCCGGACTGGAGGCGGGGTTTCTCTCTTCCGGCCGCGTGGGGGTCGCATTCGGATCGACCCACGGGAGCCCGACGGTGCAGAGGGACATCTATAAAAATTTCTTCAGCAGATCACCTACACGGTTTTCATCCATCGGCGCAGTCGATTATCTCAAATCCATGGTCCATACCACCGCGGTGAACATCACCAAGATGTTTGGCATCACCGGGAGGGTGATCGCCTCCTCCACCGCCTGTGCCACCAGCAGCCAGGCCATCGGTTTTGGTTATGAGACGATCAAATTCGGGATGCAGGATGCCATGGTGTGCGGGGGCGCGGACGAATACGATACGACCACGGTGGCCGTCTTTGACAACTTGCTGGCCTGTTCCACCGATTTTAATGCCACGCCGCACCTCACGCCCCGTCCCTTTGATGTCAGAAGGGACGGTCTGGTGGTGGGGGAAGGCGCAGGGGCCGTCATATTGGAAGAATATGACAGGGCCCGGAAACGGGGCGCTGACATACTTGGAGAGGTGATCGGGTTCGGGTGCAACAACAACGGGGGAGACCTGATCCTGCCGAGCCCCAAGGGCGTGGCCGAGGTCATCCGGCTTGGGCTGGAAGATGCAGCGATCCGACCCGACCAGGTGGATTTTGTGAGCGCCCACGCCACGGCCACCAAGATGGGGGATATTATAGAGGCCAGAGCCATTCACAGCATCTACGGCGACGTTCCCTATGTCACGGGGCTGAAAGGGTATATGGGCCATACCATGGCCTCGTGCGGCGTCATCGAGACCATCATCACCCTCCACATGATGGAAAAGGGCATCATTGCGCCCACATTGAACCTGGAAGAGATCGATGAACGATGCGCCATGATCCGCCATGCCACGAAGCTCCATGAATTTCCCATCCATATCGCCTCTGTTGAGAATTTCGCCTTTGGCGGCGTAAATACCAGCATCATCCTCAAGAAGTTCGAGTAAGGCTGGATGCGGGTCTCTTTCAGCCATATGAAACCGGTTGCAGATATCGTCATCACACTGGCTATCTGGATATACTACATCTTCAGCTATCTGATCTTCTTCTCATTGTGCTACTTCGCGGCATTCCTGTTCGCAAAAGACCGCGAAATCTCCTTCCAGCGTATCAACCACCTCTATTACCGAAGTTTCTTTTTCTTTGTTCGAACCATCGTGCCCGGTGTTCGGTTTACCATTCAGGACGATATTTTCTCCATCCGCGCTTCGGTCATTGTATGCAACCACCTCTCCTACCTGGATCCGATCCTCCTGATCTCCTTGTTCGAACGGCACAAAACCATCGTAAAGAATGTCTTTTTCAAGGTGCCCATATTTGGCTCGGTGCTGAGAGCGGCCGGCTATCTCCCTGCGACCGCCTCTGGAACACTTGTTTCTTTGATGATGGAACGGATGAATGGCCTGAAGGACTATCTGTCGTCGGGAGGCAATTTTTTCATTTTTCCCGAGGGGACCCGGAGCCGCGACGGCAAACTCGGCCCATTCAGTGAAGGGGCATTCAAGATCGCCAAACGATGCAATGCCCCCATTCAGGTGGTGTCGATCAGGAACACCCAGAGACTTTTTCCCCCGGACCGATTCCTTTTCAATACATGCGTAAAAAACACCATTGAGGTTCGCCTGGTAGGAAGGATTGAGCCCGACGATCCGATAGGAGGGTCTTCCGCTTCAGAAATGAAGGAGGAGGCATGGTCCCTCTTGAATAACAGCCTGAACAGCTGAATCCTGCACAGCCAGATCCTAATTCCTCAATCCCTCAATTCCTCAATTCCTCGCCTCTCTGCCAAAGGCGCGTGAGGCAAGATCTCTTCTCCGGGGCTGGTAGGTCTGGTCGGCCGCTTCTCTCTCGGTGACCTCCCGGAGCAGCTTAAACATCTTGAACTCCTGGGACTCATCCCTGTAAAACGCATCCCAGCCGTAATAGAACAATTCCTGCAATTTTTCAGGGGTCATTTGTTTGGGCTGAAATACGACCCGGTCCGCGGTGTAATCATTCCAATCGCGGGAAAGAATCCTGTTTTGGCTGCTGAGATCCTCAAAGGCCCTGGTATGGGGAAACGGCACCAGCACCGTGAATTCCGCCATATCCAAATCGATCTCCAGCAAAAAATCGATCAGCCGCTTGATAGAGTCCTCCGTATGGGTGTCCAGACCGAGAAGGATGCTCCCTTCCACGGCAATCCCGTGATCTTTATATCGCCTGATTCTCCCCCGAATATAGTCGGAGGTATCAAAAATGGTCTGGTACACATACCACGCGCCTGCCTGGGCTGCCAGGTCCAGGACCTTCGGGTCATCCTCGATCGGATGGCTGCACCACTTCTTCTTGAGCGGTATCATCTCCCGAAACAGGTCCATTTCCCATTCCGTGTTCTGGGCCAGGGAATTGTCTACGATGAACAACCGATTATTGTCGATGGCCGCCATTTCTTCTATGGCCTTGTCGATAGGGCGTGGGCGAAACCGTCTTCCGCCGAGGTAGCTTACCGCGCAGGGATAACAATTGAAGCGACATCCCCTGGATGCATGCACCAGATCCACCATCTGTACGCCCCGATAATTATAGAGTTCTCTTTTCAGGATATCCCGCCGGGCCGTACCGATCATCTCGGTCGGCGGTCTGTCATCCATGTAATCATACACCTTCTCCAACCGGTTGTGATAAAAGTCTGAAAAGACCTTCTCCATTTTTCCTTCGGCTTCGCCCAAAAAAACGGCATCGGCGTGATCCAGGGTCTCCTCAGCATGAAGCATGGTGGAGATGCCGCCGAAGATCACTTTTATCCCCTTTTTCCTGTATATGTCAGCGATTTCCCAGCCCCTCTTTACCTGGGCGGTCAGCATCATGGAAATCCCGACAAAATCGACAGGCGCATCGAAATCGATCGGTTCCAGGTTTTCATCCACAAAATCCACCTCCACATCGTCGGGCAGAGAGCCCGCAAACACAACAGGACCGTGAGGCGGCAGGTGAAACTCTGTCTGCCGATTCAGTTTCGGCCATTTTGGATAGACCAATTTGAACTTCATAAAGAGATGCCCCTTTCAACGATACGCTTCATTCGCTCAACTCCCGAGCCTCAATAAGATCCAAGGTTAACGCATATTCAGACGGGCCAAAGGCAGCAAGTTTCAGCCTGCCCGGCACGGGGTTTTCCCTTTCGGCAGTTCTCCTGTCGCCCGGATCGCTCATGAGGGAGCGGATCAGTCTGGAATCCGGATCGTACTGGCGAATCTCCCAGGCATGATCTCCACGGATGACGATGTCGACCATGGTGCCCTCTTCTGTCCGGTACCGGCAGACCCATGCCCCGTCCTCGGACGTGCCCGATGCCACAAGCGGCCCTTTGGGTGGAAAGAACATCAGCCGAATATCGTCTATGAGACCCCTGGCAAAGGCCATTGAATCAAACGGAGGGAGGGCGCGACGGATGACGATCCGGCCATCGTATCGGGCGTCAAAAAGGACCAGACCTTCGACGGTCATTATCACACACGCTACGCCGCCGGTTTTGGGGGAGATGCCCGTTACGCCGATGACAACCGCTTCCTGTCCGCCCGGCATGGAGGCCTGAATCGAATGAACGAACTGCCAATCCCTGTCAGGGAAAGGGATCATGCAGCGTCTGTCGCCATTTAGAGGCAGCGGTTGTTGTATCGGGACAAGTTCAGGAGATCCGGTGCAGGAAATCATCAGGAACAGGATCATCAGAAGAAGGGAGCAATTCTTCATGAAATCTCCAGAAAAACGGCCTCTTTTATCTCTTCGTTGATTTCGGCGTTTTTGAACAGCAGCCTGGTAACGGAACTCTCGTCCTCGTAAATCTCGACTGATTTTATGATCCCAGGCGTATCGGAAAGCATTAGATCGATATGCTGGATCATTTTGGAGAAGCCCTTCTCCTTGGGGGTCAATACAATCCTGCGTCCCTCCTTCAGGGCCGCATCAAAGGCCGGGTCATCGGAAAAATGCCCCCCAAGCCACAGCGCGATCTCCTGGAGAACCATCTGCATCCCTTGCGGATCCATGCGCGAGCTTTCGATAAGACCCTTGCCGGTATCCGTGTAACGCCTCGTTTTGCCTTTGTGCATCAACAGGATGCTCCTGACGGGAGATGTGTATTCCCACCTGAGGGAATCCGGGGCCTGATAATAGAAGACCCCCTTGGAAATAAATGGTTTGGAAAGGATACTCAGGTGCTTCTCCTGGACAAAATCCGCCCTGATCGTCTGGATCGTCCCGGTTGTCCCCCGGATCCCTTCCCAGGTGTCGGCCCATCCGATACAGAGGCAGCCTGTAACCCACAACAGGATAATAAGGCCTATCTTCCGTCTTCTGTTTACAGCGATTCCGTTCCTTTTCACTTAAACCATCCCTCCGTTTACGGAAATGACCTGGCCGGTGATGTATGAGGCGTCTTCGGAGCACAGAAACCGCACCACCTTTGCCACTTCCTCGGGCCGGCCCACACGGGCCATGGGGATCATCTCTTTGATGATATTCCTGGGCACATCCTTTATCATTTCAGTCCGGATCAATCCCGGCGCCACCACGTTGACCCGGACCCCCAGCCGGGCCACCTCCGAGGCGACGCTCCGGCTGGCCCCGATGAGACCGGCCTTGGCAGCGGAATAATTGGCCTGACCCCGGTGTCCGATCAAACCGGAGATGGATGCAATGGACACGACAGAACCCCGCTTGTTGGCGATCATCTTCTCCAGGACCGGCCGGGTCACATTGTAAAACCCCTTCAGGCTGGTATCGATGACCGAATCCCACTCGTCTTCGGACATCAAAACGAACAATCCGTCGGACGTGATCCCCGCGTTATTCACCAGTACCTCAATCCGGTCAAATCTGACCATCACACTATCAAGCGCCTCTTTGGTCTGCACAGGATCGGACACGTCACACCTCATGACTTCTCCATCTGAGCCCGCTTCTCGGATCATGCGAAGCGTCTCTACCCCTCCCGCTTCATCGGATCGGTAATTGATGACGATAAAATATCCGTCCCCGGCCAGTTCAAGGCATATTGCCCGTCCGATACCCCTGCTCCCCCCGGTAACGATCGCCACTCTGTTGTCGCAGTTCCCACTCAATCCGAAGATCCTCCTGTTTTTTGGTGCCCAGCATGCAATGGAAATGCCAGAATGTTAAGACCTGCCCTATCTTTTACATGAAAATACTCTGAATCACGAGTGAACGCTGATTGACTCGAATGGGGCTAAGTGCATCCTTGTCATGAGAGAGAGGCTTTCCGTCTTGACCTCGCAGCGAGGACCCCAAATCATCCACCTGCCCCCTTCGGAAAGGAGGGTTTTCGCTGGCTATTAGGCCAATTACAGACTACGAAGCGCGCGTCCGGGCAACACGCAGATTGGCTGAAACGGGGACCTCGAACATGTCGCGGCGGAGAAGTCTCGTCGAGAAAAAAAGCACCTCAAGGTTCTCGATTTCATCCGTGTCCGGATTGATCCGGGCGATGACCTCATCCCCCAACTCCTCTGTTTCTTGCTCCGCATAGGGCGGACGCTTGTCAATATAGAGGATGTCTGCCTCTCGGTCGTACCTGAACATCAATCCCTTTTCCATTCGATATCTCCTTCTGCCAACTTTCTTGCCATGTAGGCGGTAATGATCCAGTGTCGCTCATTCGGCCCCAAGCCACTGACCACGACCACGACAACATGCTTACCTTGCCGAAGGTCAGTATAGTGGCGAGAGAAAAGCCTCGCATTTCCGAACCGAGCACTTTTTCGAATCTGGTCAGGGGACTTCAGGGCCTCTGCGATGAGGTCTTGGTGCTCGGGCAGGAGATCAGGATGCCGCTCGGCAATATGCTTTGCTCGTTTTTCTGTTAACTCCACATCACTCTTGA
>JAWOIH010000450.1:0-11937 GCA_046484725.1 Candidatus Desulfacyla sp.
CAAGTTCATCAGGCCCGGCACAGCCAGTGAAGGAGGTCGATGTCCCCTGCCGCGGGGTCCCTTCGGATATCCAGGATCACCACCACCGCCTTCAGGGTTTCCCTGTTTTCCAGATAGGTTTCCACCATCTGTCGCCACGATTGCTTGACCTTGACGGGGACCCGGGCAAAGCCGTAGCCGGGCAGGTCTACCAAATAGAGGGTCTCCCCGAAACGAAAGAAGTTGATGGACTGGGTTCTCCCCGGCGTGGAGCTGGTCCTGGCCAGCTTTTTCCGGTTGACCAGGACATTGATGAGGGAGGATTTGCCCACATTGGACCGGCCTGCAAAGGCGATCTCCGGCCTGTCCGCAGGCGGGTACTGCCCCTCTTTGAATGCGCTTGTGAGGAATTCGATATCCATATTGACGCCAATTATTCTGATCTGACCGGACTGACCCTATGAACCATCACGGTCTTACCTGTATCAATCCATGGATAAATAGGCAAGACAATTCAGATGGCCTCAATCCGTCCGGCCCGGACCGCACCATTCGGGTTTGTCAAAAGGAATGCGTACCTGTAGTCGATCAGAAGATGGGGAGCGGCTGAACCAAGGGCCGCAGATTTCAGGCCCGCCGTTCTTTCCGGTTGCTTCCCGAAAAAACCTTGACAGCGATTCTCTAAGTGTGTAGCAAATCGGCTCAGGCCAGCACACACATAGCGATGAATGGAAAGGGTTCGGGAATGGCATCAAAGACAAGGGGAAGCGGGGTGTTGCTCCATATCGCCTCGTTGCCGTCGCCCCATGGGATCGGGGATTTCGGGGCGGCGGCGCATGATTTTGCAGATTTTCTGGCCCGCACCGGACAGGGCTTCTGGCAGGTCCTTCCATTGAACCCTACAGATGTTATGTGCGGCAATTCCCCCTATTTCAGCCGATCCGCCTTTGCCATGAATCCCCTCTTCATCGGGATCGACCGACTCGTGGAGGAGGGGCTTGTCTCGGAAACGGAGATCCCGCCGACCCCAGCATTTTCCTCTGAATATATCGACTATTACCTTGCAGGGCAATACAAGGGCGCTGTCCTTGAAACGGCCTTTCATCGGTTTACGCAATTCCCTGCCCCGGAAGCCTACCAGGCATTTTGTGAAACCCATGCAGGCTGGCTGGATGATTTCGCCCTGTTCACGGCCCTCAAGACCGAGCTCAGGGGACGGGTCTGGAACAGGTGGCCCGAGGCCTTGCGGGACAGGGAGCCCGATGCCCTGAAAGAGGCGGCGCAGCGTCTGAACGAACGGATGGAGAAGGAGAAATTCCTACAGTATCTCGCGTTCAAGCAGTGGGCATCGCTCAAATCCGACTGCAATAAAAAGGGAATAGAGATTATCGGGGACCTCCCCATCTATGTATGTTACGACAGCGCGGACCTATGGGTGAACCCCCATATCTTCAAACTCGACAAGGATAAGGTCCCCACGGCCGTGTCCGGGGTCCCGCCGGATTATTTCAGCGAAACCGGTCAGTTGTGGAACAACCCGGTCTATAGATGGGACGTGCTGAAGGAGACCGGGTATGGGTGGTGGATCGAGCGGATGGGTCATACCTTCAACTGCTTTGACAGGGTGCGGATCGATCACTTCCGGGGGCTTGTGAAATACTGGGAGGTGCCGGCGGGCGAGGAGACCGCCCTGGAGGGCGAGTGGAAAGCGGTCCCCACGGAACACTTCTTCAAGACCCTGGTCGAGTGGTTTCAGCAATTTCCCGTAATTGCCGAAGACCTGGGGTTTATCACGCCCGACGTCTATGAGGTCATGGAGCGGTTTCAGTTCCCGGGGATGAAGGTCCTCCTCTTCGCCTTTGGCGACGACGACCCGATGCACCCCTTTCTCCCCCATACCTACCCCAGAAACTGCGTGGCCTATACCGGGACCCACGACAACAATACCCTGAGAGGGTGGTTTGAGAACGAGGCTTCCCTTAAAGAAAAAAGACGCCTTTTTCGCTATTTATATCGGGAACCCCCGGCCGATGAAATCCACTGGGAGATGATCCGGCTGGTCATGATGTCGGTGGCGGATACGGCTGTTTTCCCCATGCAGGATATTTTGGGCCTGGGTCAGGATGCACGGATGAACCGGCCGGCCACCCCTTCAGGCAACTGGACATGGCGGCTTAGGCCCGGGCGGATCACCCCCGCTGTTGAGGACACCTTGTCGATGATGACAGAGACCTATGGGAGGAGGCGCTTGCTGATAGCTGATGGCTCATAGCTGATGGCTGACGGCGGGTAAGCGGGGGCAGGTTCCGACAGCTCAACAGCTTAACAGCTGCCCCCCTGACGGTTTTCTCCCTACGGGTTGCTCCCTGGTGGTTCCTGGATGCTTTGAGCTTTGAACTTTCAGCTCCTTGCTCCCTGCGCATCCTACACCGCCTCCGGCTTCAATATGAGCATCCCGAGGGGGGGGAGGAGGCGAAGATTTGCGGAACAGGGCTGATTGTGCCACGGACGGGGATCGGCCGTCACGCCGCCGCCCAGCCCCACGTCGCCCCCGCCGTAGCAGGCGGCATCGGAATTCATGAGTTCCCGGTAATATCCTTCCCGGGGCACGCCGACCCGGTAATCGATTCGGGGGACCGGCGTGAAATTGAAGACAAAGATCAGGGTTTCAGCAGGGGACCGGCCTCTTCGGATAAAGGAGGCCACGCTGGCGTCCGTGTCCCTGAAATCGATCCATTCAAAGCCCGCAGGCTCATAGTCCAGCTCGTAAAACGCCGGTTCTGACAGGTAGAGCCGGTTGAGATCGCGTACCAGCCGTTGCAGCCCGGCGTGCATGTCATACTGGAGAAGGTGCCAGGGGAGCTGTTCCTCGTGGTTCCATTCAGACCACTGACCGATCTCCCCGCCCATGAAGAGGGTCTTCTTGCCGGGCTCGCCATACATATACCCGAACAAAAGCCTCAAATTGGCGAATTTCTGCCAATCATCCCCCGGCATCTTGGATAGGAGGGACGCCTTTCCGTGGACCACCTCGTCGTGGGACAGGGGAAGGATGAAATTTTCGTGAAAGGCGTAGAGGAGGGCAAAGGTCAGCTTGTCCGTGTGAAACCGGCGGTGGATCGGGTCCTTGGACATGAAGCTGAGCATGTCGTGCATCCAGCCCATGTTCCATTTGAAGAGAAATCCGAGCCCGCCCAGATGAACGGGCCGGGTCACCCCCGGCCAGGCCGTGGACTCCTCGGCAATGGTGATGGCCCCCGGGAACCGGCCAAAGACCTGGGTGTTGAGGGACTTGATAAACTCGATGGCCTCGAGGTTTTCCCTGCCGCCATACCGGTTGGGGATCCACTCCCCCTCTTTGCGCGAATAGTCCAGGTAGAGCATGGCGGCCACCGCATCCACCCGTAGGCCGTCGATATGGTACGCGTCGAACCAGAAGAGGGCGTTGGCCACCAGGAAATTCTTTACCTCATTGCGGCCGAAGTTGAAGACAAGGGTGTCCCAGTCCTTCTGTATCCCCTGTTTCGGGTCTGCGTGCTCGTAGAGATGGGTGCCGTCAAAATACTCGAGGGCGAAGCTGTCCCTGGGGAAGTGGGCCGGGACCCAGTCCAGGATCACGCCGATCCCCGCGGCGTGGCAACGGTCCACCAGGTACATCAGGTCGTCGGGCGTGCCGAAGCGGGATGTGGCCGCATAGTAACCGGTTACCTGATAGCCCCATGATCCGTCGAAGGGATGCTCTGCCAGGGGGAGAAACTCGATGTAATTGAACCCCATCTCCTTGACATAGGGGACCAGCTCCTCGGCCGCCTCCCGATAGGTCATGCATGCATGGGTGGGATCTTCCGCCCCCCCGCTCCGTCGCCATGACCCCAGGTGCACCTCGTAGACGGCCATGGGCCGGGTCAAGTGGTCCTGCTCCGACCGGGACGCCATCCAGGCTTCATCGGTCCAGTCAAATCCGCTGAGATCATAAACCATGCAGGCCGTTTTGGGCCGTTTTTCAAAACAGAAGGCAAAGGGATCGGCCTTGATGAGGATGGTGCCGTCGGCCGTGCGGATCTCGAACTTATACAAGAGCCCCGGACCTAACTGGGGGACAAAAATCTCCCATATCCCGGACGCCCCGCGAGAGCGCATGGCGTGCCGCCGGCCGTCCCACTGATTGAAATCCCCTACCACGCTGACGCGGGCCGCAGACGGGGCCCAGACCGCAAATAACGTCCCTGAGACGCCCTGATGACGGATGGGGTGGGCCCCCAATTTTTCGTAGATGTCGTAATGATTGCCCTGATTGAACAGGTAGAGGTCGTATTCCGACAGGACAGGAGAGAAGGAATAAGAATCATGGAAGGTGGACGTCAGACCGCCGCCGAAATCCACCTTGAGCCGGTACGGCGCGATCTCTCTTTTTCCCTCCAGGATCAGCTCAAAGAGACCGGCTTCATCCACGAGCGGCATGGCGGTCTCTTTTCCGGGGTTGAGGTCAAGGGCCGCCGCCTTTCGCGCCCCCGGGAGAAGGGCACGCACCACCACGCCCGGGCCCGAGTCCAGGGCAACCGGGTGGACCCCTAAGATGTCAAATGGGTCTTTTGTTTCACCGGAAAGGAGGGCCTTGAGTTCCTCATGCTTCAATGTGCTGGCAGATCTAACAGACATCTTAATCCCCCCATTCCTCAATCCCTCAATTCCTGAATTCCTCAATTCCTGAATCCCGCCTCACGCCCATGTGACCAGACCCATGACGAACCTGTTTTCGAGCCGCTGCTGGCTGGGCATGACGCGCACCGTGTAGCCGAAGCGCCCTGTCTTTTGACACGGGACATGCCCGCGATAGAGGTGAACCCCGTCGAATGATTCAACCGCCTCCAGCGGGACGGTATTCCTCTCCACAAAGTCGCCGTTGGGGTCCATCCGGCCGTAATAGGCATCCACCGTCACGTCTTCGGGCGACATGGAGCCCAGCCTGACCCGGGCCTTGACCTCAACCTTGTCCCCCACCGGTCTTTCCCGGATATCGTCGGGGAGGATCGCCTCCACGGCTACCTCATGCCATCCTGTCCTGACCTTCTGGACCCACTCGGAAAGGCTCGCTGCCCCGGCAAAGTTATCGCGCGACAGGGCGTCGAAACGCTTGGCGCTGGGGATATAGTAGCGGTTCATATACTCCTGGACCATCCGGTGGGCGTTGAATATGGGCACCAGGCGCCTGAGCCCGGCCTTCATCTTTTCCACCCACTCCCTCGGGATATCGGACTGGCCGCGGTGGTAAAAGAGGGGGACAATCTCCTTTTCGAGGCAGTTGTAAAGATCCTGGCTCTCGATATCGTCCTGGGCCTCATGGTTCTGATAGACCTCGCCCCGGCCGATGGCCCAGCCGAAGTCGCGGTGGTACCCCTCATCCCACCAGCCGTCCAGGACGCTCAGGTTCAGGCACCCGTTGGCCAGGGCCTTCATGCCGCTGGTCCCGCAGGCCTCCAGGGGACGGCGGGGGGTGTTCAGCCAGATGTCGGCCCCCGAAAGGAGGCGGAGGGCCACATCGATGTTGTAATCCTCCAGGAAGATGATACGCCTGCGGAAACGCTCCTGCCGGGCCAGATGGACGATACGCTTGATGAAATCCTTCCCCTCGTTATCCATGGGATGGGCCTTGCCGGCGATGATGACCTGCACCGGGTGCTGGGGATGGTTGACGATGCGATCGAGCCGTTCCGGATCCCTGAAAAGGAGCGTGGCCCGCTTGTATGTGGCGAATCGACGGGCGAAACCGATGGTCAGGACCTCAGGGGAAAGGACCTCTGCTGCGGCCCGGATCTCTTCGTTGGATGCCCCCCGTCGAGCAAGCTGATTGCCGAGGCGGAAGCGGGCGTAACTGACCAGGTGTTCTCTCCGGCGTTCATGGGCGCGCCAGAGCTCGCTGGCGGGGATCTGCACCACCTGCTCCCATATCCGCTCGTTGTCGGGATCTTCACTCCAGTTCGGACCTAAATAGCTGTTAAAAAGGGAGGCCATATCTCCTGAGCTCCAGGTGGGGACATGGACGCCGTTGGTGATGTGATCGATGGGCACATCCTCGACCGGATGCCGGTGCCAGATCTTGTGCCACATGGTCCTGGACACCTTCCCGTGAAGGCGGCTCACCCCGTTGACATGGGCCGAGAGCCTCAGGGCCAGGGTCGTCATGCCGAAAGGCTCGGATTCATCCCTCGGCTCCAGTCGGCCATACCCTAACAAGACCCTGAAATTGATCCCCAGTTCCGTGGCATACTGCTCGAAATAGGACCTGACCAGGGCAGGATCGAAGGTATCGTTCCCGGCAGGGACCGGCGTGTGGGTGGTAAAGACCGTGGTGGCAATGACGATTTCCCGGGCCGCGTCAAAAGAGAGCCCCTTTTCCTTTCTCAGGAGATTGATCCGCTCCAGGGCGGAAAAAGAGGAATGGCCTTCATTCATATGAATCACCGTGGGATCGATGCCGAGGGCCTTCAGTGCCCGGATCCCCCCGATCCCCAGGACAATCTCCTGTCTCAGCCGCATGTCCCGGTCCCCGCCGTAAAGCTGTGCCGTGGTCCCGCGAAATTCCGGGGGATTTTCCTGGACATTGGTATCCAGCAGATAGAGGGATATCCTTCCCACGGCCACGCGCCAGATGGCGACCCGGACCGGCGTTCCCTTGAAGTCCACCGACACCTGGAGCGGTTTCCCATCCGGGCCGATGACCTGCGTGACCGGCATATTTGCGAAATCATTCAGCGGGTAGGTTTCCATCTGCCACCCGTCCGAGCTGAGATACTGACTGAAGTATCCTTCCTGGTAGAGCAACCCCACCCCCACCAGGGGCACATTCAGATCGCTGGCGGATTTGAGATGATCCCCGGACAGAATCCCCAGGCCGCCGGAATAGACCGGAAGGCATGCAGCCAGACCGAACTCGGCCGAGAAGTAGGCGACCTGGATGGGAAAGTCCGGAGAATAATCCTCTGAATGGATACGAGGCTGAGAGATGTAGCGCTCGAAATCGTGATCGACCCGCTCCAACTGGGCCAAGAAGCCCTGGTCTTGGGATAGTTCATCCAGACGCTCCTGGCTGACCAGACCGAGCATCAGCACCGGGTTGTGCCGGCACGCGGTCCAGAGCCCCGGATCGATCCGCTGAAAAAGCTCACGAATCTCGCTCTTCCAACTGAAGCAGAGATTGTGAGCCAGCTTCCTGAGAGGTCCCAACTGTTTGGAAAGGTTGGGAATAATGCTGTATTCGACCTTGGCTTTCATTTATGACACCCGATTGATGTTGCTGATTGCTGGTTACTGGATGCTGATGGCTGATGGCCTTTGTTGCTCCTTACTCCTTATCGCCTACTCCTTACTCGTTGCTGCCTACCGCCTACCGCCTGAGGCCTCACCCTCTCACCCTCTTACCTTCTCACCTTCTTCCGACATCCGACATCCGACATCCGACTTCTGCTCCTTTCAGCTCGCCTTCGCGAAATCTTCATTGGTCACGATAGTGATCCCCCGCGGGCTCACGGTGAAGCGGGCCCGATCCTGGTCGGGGTGATACCCGATTTCAGTGTATGGAGGGATATTCACCCCTTCGGCGATAATGGCCTTTTTAATCCGGGCATGGCGGCCCACGACCACATTTTCCATGATAACCGATTCTTCCACCAGGGACCAGCTGTGGATAAATACGTTGTACGAGAGCACACTGTTCCTCACCACGCCGCCGCTGATGATGGACCCGTGGGCCACCAGTGAATCCAAGGCCCGCCCGGCCCTGGGGTCATGCCCCCATTCCTGGGAAAAAACGGTTTTGACCGGTGGGTGCTGGCGCTGAAAGGTGCGGATGGGCCAGAGCCTTCCGTACATATTGAAGTAGGGGTCTACGCCGGTCAGGTCCATATTGGCATTCCAGTAGGCATCGAGGGTCCCCACATCCCGCCAGTAGGATGAATCCCTGGCATGATCGACCCGCTTATCCCTGAGGATCCCTTCTTCGTCCGTGTATAGAATGACATCGCGGATCTTGTTCTCCCGGCGATAGGGATATGCCATGAGACGATGGCTGTCGAGGATCTCCGGCAGGATGTCCTTGCCGAAGTCGGTCTGTGAACTCCTGGCCAGCAGGTCGATCAGGACCTCGGTTTTGAAGATATAAACGCCCATGGAGGCCAGCACATGGCTGCTGTCTCCCGGAATGGTGAAGGGGTCCTCGGGCTTTTCCTGAAATCCGGTGATTCGGAAGTCGTTGTCCACCTCCACAATCCCGTACTGGCTTGCGGATTCCTTGCCTAATTCCTTGACAGCGATGGTCACGTCCGCGTTATGGGCCTCGTGGTATTCCTTGAAGCGGGCGTAGTCCATCTTGTACACATGGTCCCCCGAAAGGATCAGTACGTGCTCCGGCGATTCCTGCTCGATCATATACAGGTTCTGTCGAATGGAGTCCGCGGTCCCCTGGTACCATTTTTCCCCCTGCATCATCTGGGGCGGGGCGATCTTGAGATAGTGGCCCAGGTCCTGGCTGAAGAGGTTCCACCCCCGTTCCAGATGCTGCATCAGGGTCTGGGATTTGTACTGGGGGAGGACGATGATCTTGTATATTTCCGAGTTGATGCAGTTGGAGAGGGTCAGGTCGATGAGGAGATAAATCCCTCCAAAGGGGATGGCCGGCTTGGACCGGTCCTTGGTCAACGGCATCAACCGCTCACCTTTCCCCCCCGCCATCACAACGGCCAGGATATTCTTCATGGTTGCGCTTGCCTCCCGGATTGATTCCCCTTTTCATTCCTGAAAACCGGCGGCAGGGATGCTCCGCCTATTCCTCGCGCACCACGACGCTGACCATCCGGTCTCCCTGCTGAATCGCGTCGACCACATCCTGTCCCGCAGTCACCCTGCCGAAGACGGTGTGCATCCCGTTCAGGTGAGGTTGGGGCGAGTGGGTGATAAAAAACTGGCTCCCGTTGGTGTTGGGCCCGGCGTTGGCCATGGAAATCACACCGGTCTCGTGCTTCAGGGGGTTTGTCTTGATTTCGTCATCGAACTTGTACCCAGGTCCCCCGCTCCCTGTCCCTGTGGGGTCGCCGGTCTGGATCATGAAGTCGCTGATCACCCGATGGAACCTCACCCCGTCGTAGAAACCTTCCTGGGCCAGAAAGACAAAGTTATTGACCGTCTTGAGCGCGTACTTGGGATAGAGTTCGAGCTCGATGGGACCTTTGTTTGTTTCAATCGTTGCCCGATAGGTCTTCTTCAGATCGATCTGTATCTTGGGCGGCTTTTTCCACTGTTTTACAGCCATCAGATGCTTCCTCCTCAATAAAAAGTCACAGGGGAGCATCCCCCCTGAGTCAACCCTGTATTCAGAAACCCACGATATTTCAAATGCCTTACAGAGGAACCTATCAGGTTTTCCCCAAAACTGCAAGCGAGTTCGCATTGGCGTTGACACGGCCACGAATCCTTTGCATTCATTTTCGGCATGCGCTATAAATTCTCACACGCTCACGTTGAGAGATTGTCTCTCGGAACTTGAAGATTTCCTAACGCGGCATGACCGCAGCCAAACATATTTCACACAAAGACACGAAGGCACAAAGGGTTTTCTACAGGCCGTTAACCCGTGAGGCGCACTGACTTCTCCGAAAGTTGCACGGAAATTACAGACATGGAGTCTAACGCCTTGGAATCGTGGAATCCATCATAAGGAGAGACGGGATCCCGTACAGCCTTATGGAATCCCGGGATTTTGTATGCGGGATCAATCAGATGGCACATACACCGTCGGTTTGGAGGTGAGGATACGTGAAGATTCAAGAGGTGCTCCGGTCAAAAAGCAGGAAGATTCATGACCCGGCAGGCCGGGAGACCATGATCCTGGAAGACACCGCCGCCCTGGACACGGCCTCGGGATTCGGCCTGACGACCCACGATGTCTACAGGGAGGCCTTGGGTATGGGGATCTGCCCCTATCGCTATCTCCGCAACAGGGCGTCGATCTCGGGAGAAGAACAATTCAGGCTGTGCACATCGTGCGTGGCCGTTGTGGGGGCCGGCGGGCTCGGCGGGCATGTGATCTTGCTGCTGGCCAGGTTGGGGATCGGCCATATCGTGGTCGTGGATAGCGATTGCTTTGACGAGACCAACCTGAATCGCCAGGCACTGTCCGGCAAAAAGGCCCTGGGCAGGTCCAAGGCTGAGGAGGCGGTCAGGGTGGTAGGCGCCATCAATCCGGGCGTCAGGGTGACCGCTCATCCGGTCAGGATCGATGCCGCCAACGCCGAGGATCTGCTGAGCGGCTCGGACGTGATCGTGGATGCCCTCGACAACATTCCGGATCGCTTCGTGGTGGAGGATGCCTCCAGATCTCTGGGAATTCCCATGGTTCACGGGGCCCTGGCAGGCTTTGAGGGGCAGGTCATGACGATTTTTCCCCAAGACCCCGGTCTGAAACTGATCTACGGCGGGTATGACCCCGGCAGGAAGAATCCCGGCAGCGACAGGTCGCAAACCCCGGAGGCCGTCCTGGGTGTTCCGGCCCTAACCCCCGCACTCATCGCTACGCTGCAGAGCACGGAGGTCATAAAAATAATCCTGAGACGGGGGAAGATATTTCGAAACCTCATGGTCCATGTGGATCTGGAGACCGGCGAGATGCTTCCGTTCACCTTTACAAATAAAGACTGAAGGCCCTTCCCGCCCCCTGATGAGGGACAGGAAGGGACAAACCGTTAGTCCTACCAACAACCGCCGGGGCCCCTGCCCTGCGCGGCGCCGCATCCATTCCCCGGGCCGGAGCCCTTGCCTCTGCCCCAATCGGAACCCGGGCCCCTGCCGACGTCCTGGGAAAGGAGCTGGCTCGTCTGCTCGGGGGTCAAAAGGTTTCGAAAGGCCAGACGGAAATCGGTCGTCTTTTCCTGCATCTGCCCCATAAGACTTTGGATTTCCTTCTGAGTGGCCCGTATCTTGTCCGCATCCAGGCCGGTCTGGATCCACAACAAGCTCATCTCAGTCTTTTTTGTAAACAACTGGGTCCGAATCGGCGTAATTTCCTTAACAAACGATTCGCGCAGACCGCGAATTTTCTCAGACTGTTCAGCAGACAGATTCAAGGCCGACAGTTGGGAAACACCCGGACACCATGTATCATCCTCCCAATTGGCCCTGCCTCGCGGACCTGCCATGACCCATGTTGCCGAGGCAACCAAGAGTACCAACGCTACCGTTACACTGAATTTTTTCATTGAACCATACCTCCTTCTTGTTAAGTTGTTTTGTAAGGGATCACAGGTTCCAAATCCAACCTTGAGCCTCTGAACCCGTGAACAATTACGTTGATCTCTTACGAACGCTCACGCTGCATCTTTGCTATAGCAGGAGTCGTGCCAGAATGACCTGGATATGCTAAAGAATATTAAATATCAAATAGATAACCAACATATGACGATGCTGAAGGGGCCTTCGACCCAAAAGATCCGGCAAGATATGTCGAATCGGGGAAGGCGGCTTCGACGCGATTGTCGGACAGGCGGTTCAATTGCATGTTGACAAAACGTGGGGATTGGGGAATTTTGGGGTTGAGGAATTCAGGAATTCAGGAATTGATGGTCTCGTAAAAAGTCAGGAAATGTCATTTTTCGTCATTCCGGCGAAGGCCGGAATCCAGTCCCGCAACAGCGGGATTCAATTAGTTACAAAACCTCTGGACCCCGTCCCGCCATTCGGCGGGATTCAACGGGGTGACGACTTTTTACGAATGCATCAGGAATTGAAGGACCAAGGAATTTCAGGACTGAAGGATTGGATATTATTGTAGGGAGTCGAGCTGCAGCAGGAGGGCTTGATATTCCACAGGTTGCGGATTTTTGCAGGCGTATCGAGTAGCGAATCATGATCTTGAAAAAACTGATTATGGGTATCGGAGGCCCGGGGAGAGCATCCAGGCCGTTTCTCCAG
>JAWOIH010000137.1:0-3445 GCA_046484725.1 Candidatus Desulfacyla sp.
GTGCGGATTCAGATCCACCTGCGCATCCACCAGTGCGGCAGTCAACTTCTCAACACTGTCGGGCGGAAAGCGCCGCGTCAATTCGTAGGCGATATATTTTGCCTGATAGTCGGTTAGGCTCAACGTCTGGATTTTCCTTTTCTCCCTCAATTCTTGTATAAAGCAACCGGCATGCGGGAGGCTCCACCACACACTTTTTCCAGAAACCCCCGCCTATTTCAGAATGGCCAGATCCAATAAAAAAACAAAACCCCGATTCTCTCGAAAGATGGAGATCGGGGGTTTATGGGCTAATATGACCATTTTCATTCCTCTTTCCCTTTGTGGTTGAAAAAGGCCAGTTGGTAACAAATTCTGCTTATTCTCTCATAGTCCGCCATGTTGCAGATGTCAACCAAAACATCCCCGATCCATATCCGGATGCTTTCGAGAAGATGGGGGTTCAGATCGGCCGGCCTCCTGGCCCGCGACCGAGGACGCAGACTTGCCGACACGGGCCCTCTCACACGCCTTCCCTGATCCAGTTGAAAAAATTCCTGACGAGAATCTGCTTCCCTGCAAATTCAACGCGGTCATCATATCCGGATGTAATGATTTCGGCATCGGCGACATGGAATCGGTCCATGGCTTCGCCAAGACCGGAAAGTTCTCTTTTTTTGTTGTTATCATTGAGATCCCAGCACACATTGATAAGTCTTTCGATCCCAGTCCCTTTTCTAATGAGGAAATCGACCTCCCCCTTTCCTTTCCAGTAAAAGATCTCGTGGCCTTTGGCCCTGAGGGCCAGATAGACCACATTTTCAAACAGCCTGCCGATGTTCTCGGAAAACCTGAAGGAGACGGCGTTATAAAGCCCTGGATCGATGGCATAGACCTTATAGGGATTGGACTTCTGCTCGGCGAATGAATACGAAAAATAGTCGGTTGTCTGCACCAGAAAGACCTCTCGGGCATATTCAAGAAACTTGTTGGCCGTGGGTTGAGAGATTTTTTGCCGTTTTTCGGCCTGGTATCCTGAAAAATGGGCTGCGACATTGGCGTACAGATTCAGACAGAATTCCTTCAGCTTCTTGATATCTCTTACCTCGTAGCGCTGGATGATGTCCTTCTCTATGACAGCCGTATAGTAGTCTTTGAGGATCTGCATCCGGTCCTTTTCCGCCTCTGTCAAGACCACCTGAGGAAAGCCGCCGAATCGCATATATTCTTTAAAGAGGTTGCGCAGGGCCGGGGACCCTTTTCCCCGCGCCTTGTGAAGCAGATCTTCCTTGCCCTTGAATCCCAGAAATTCCGGGAAAGTCAGAGGAAATACCTCGTTGGATACGATCCTTCCAGTCAAAGAGGCGCCGAATTCCCTTGAAAGTAGTCTGGATGATGAGCCTGTAACGTAGAACTTAATGTTCGTTTCTCTATCGTATAGACCCCGAACAAATCGTTCCCATCCGGGAACCAATTGAACCTCGTCGAGAACAATATATGTCCGTCCCGCCGGGTTAAAGTGTTCCTGGTATAGATCGTGAATTCGAAGGAGAAATTCCACTGTCAGGCTCGACATGAACGAGGGCTCTTCGAAATTGACATACAGGATATTTTGCCGTGCTGTGCCTGAGTCGATGAGTTTTTGCAGCACCTGAAGCAGAATGGTGGACTTGCCTGACCGGCGAACGCCCGTGACGACAGACGCCTCTTTCAGGTCTCTCTGGCGATACAATTCGTCGGCATAGAGCGTCCGATAGACCCCTGTATAGCGGTCCTGGCTCCAGAAATTCCAATACTCCAGGATGTCCATCAATTGCGCGTCGTTCATTGAGATCCCAGATTATCATTTAGTATATTATTTAATTATGCTGAATGATATTTTAGTATTTTGGTCTACCCGATGTCAAGATGTTAAAATAGATGGCTGATACCCACTTGTACCAACTATGTTTGAATCTATTATCTCAATACTGCGGGAAAAGGGCACCGGCCGTTCGAAACCCCCTGATAAGAAGCGACTAAACTCGGGATGTGGAAACGCTAATTCCCGAATCCTTATGTGATGCAACATACAGACGACGTCATATTTATGAGCATATGCTCAAAAAAACCTTGACAGGGATTTAGGAGGAATTATATTATGAACGCACGCTCATAACAGGAGGGAATGATGCCGAGGCCCAGAAAACTCAGATTTGTGCAGGGACATCCCATTGTGGACGCCTTTATTCCGAACAGCGTGCCGCCCTGGGGAAGAGAGGAAGTGACGCTTTCCTTAGAGGGCCTCGAGGCCATCCGATTAGTCGATCTTCAAAGGATGGACCAGGAAACGGCCGCGCAAATGATGAATGTCTCGCGTCCGACATTCGGGAGAATCCTGGCCGAGGCGAGGACCATAGTGGCCGACGCCCTGGTTATGGGAAAAGTGCTCAGAATCGAGGGGGGGCATTATGACATGCCGCCCAGGGGAAGAGGACGACACCGCAGGGGAAGAGGCGGTGCATTTTAGAAGAGAGGAGGTGTACACAATGCCAAGATTCAATGGAACAGGTCCGAATGGTATGGGCCCGATGACAGGACGGGGCCGGGGGCCCTGCAATCCTTCCCAGGCCGGTTTGGGTCCGGGCACGTCATCCGGTTTCCAGACTCCGGTAACCGGTTATGGACGGGGACTCGGTAACGGCCGGGGTCAGGGACAGGGCCGAGGCCTTGCAAGAGGCCGCGGCAGAGCCTCCGGCCAGAGAGGAAATTTTCCTATGCGAGGGAACCGCTAAACCGCGCTTGTACCCGATGACCGGTTGGTCTGAGTCATCAACCGGCCCTGTGTCGGGATAATAGACACCAAGGACTGCGGTATGAGATGGGGGTGATCACGCCCTGTGTGACTGCCGCCATCTCACCCGCTAAACAGATTAACCTTTATTTACCAAAGGAGGTTTTCGATATGCCGGGATTCGATGGAACAGGACCCATGGGCGCAGGACCCATGACCGGAGGAGGCTGGGGCAACTGCAATCCTTCCGGAAGGTATTATGGAGCGCCGCGATATGGCCTGGGCCGTGGTTTCAGAGGCGGCTTTGGCCGTGGCAGAGGCGCATGGGGATATGGAAGAGGCTTTGGCCGGCAGGGGGCGTATGCCCCTGCAGCGGGATGGTACGGACCTGCTTATGCTTCGCCTTATGGGAATCCGTATCCCATGACCCCCGATGACGAGATGAACATGCTGAGAGATGAGGCGAACGGCATCAAGAATGAACTGGATGCCATTAATAAGCGGATTGAAGAGCTTGAGTCAAAATCTTCGGCATCATAACAAAACACAACAAGAGGCTCCCGCGTTTCCGACGCTTTACAGGATTCAATTTTCCCCGGAGGCGCGGGAGACATAAGGGTTGGATCTTAGTCTTCGAATATTTTGTGTAAGACATGGAACAATGGGAGTTGCGGCCGGATGGATATGCCGGGC
>JAWOIH010000183.1:0-12713 GCA_046484725.1 Candidatus Desulfacyla sp.
CCACAACTTCTGGTACCCGGATACGGTGGAACTGCGGAAGCGGGTGAAATATAACCCGGCTGTGGCCGGTATTTTACTGATCAACCCGGACAACCCCACAGGGGCGGTGTATCCGGAGGAGATCCTCAGGGAAATCGTTCAGATTGCAGAGGATTACGATCTGTTTATTATTGCGGATGAGATCTATCAGAACCTGGTCTTTGAGGGCTCCCGGACGCGCACCCTGTCTGAAGTGATCGGACGGGTGCCGGGGATTGCCATGAAAGGGATATCCAAGGAATTGCCGTGGCCGGGTTCCCGCTGCGGCTGGATCGAGATCTACAACCGGGAGAGGGACCCGGATTTCAAGACCTATACGCAGAGCATCCTCAACGCCAAGATGGTGGAGGTCTGTTCCACCACGCTCCCCCAGAAGGTCATCCCCCTGATCTTCGAACACCCGGAACATGAGGTGTATGTGGGCAGACGGAAGGCGCGCTACCAGCGGATGTCGGAGACGGCCTATAACACCCTGAAGGAGATCCCTTCCATCCTGATCAACCGGACGAACGGGGCGTTTTATATGAGCGTCCTGTTCAGGGAAGACGTCCTGACCCAAGGCCAGACCTTGCCCATCGAAAACCATCAGATCCGGTCACTCATTGAGTCGCTGCTTCAGTCGAACGGGAACGTCTCCCTTGACAAGCGCTTTGTGTACTACCTTCTTGCGGCCACGGGGGTGTGCGTGGTTCCCCTCTCCTCATTCAATACGGACTTGCAGGGCTTCAGGTTTACGCTCCTCGATCCGGATGAAGGCTCTTTTCTCCGAATGGTGAACACCCTGGCAGAGGGGATGAAGGCATATGTATGACTTTACCCTGTTCCATCTGTCCACCGCATGACTATTCCATAATCCCAAGGGTCTAACGTGATCACCATAGGGCATTGATCCGTCTCGTTCTCGACCCCTATTGCCCCACTGCCCGTACCGGGACAAATGATAGTTGTTAATTCCCTCCTTTTATGATTAAATTCCCTGCCGGACGAATTATGATGTCATCCCGAAAAACTCAGGGAGGTCTGCTGTGAAGCATTGTGTTGCCTGGTTTGTGCCGATATCGATCGTGTTTTTCTTGGGGGTTTCCTCTCCGGCGCTTGCCGCTGCACCCGACCAGACCCATTTATCCAGGTTGGTCAAGACCAAACACCTCCAGATTGTTATGGCAACCGAGCGGGTCGAGCATATTCGGCCCGCCATAATGGCTCAAATCAAGGCTCATGACGCCGCCCTCGATGATATTGAGAAGCGGGCGCATCAACTCAAGTTCCTGATTGCCGTCAGCGAGTCCAATCCTTTTGAGGTACGAATGTACTTCAGGCAGGCTTCTGAACTCAAAAACGAATTTGCCGCAGAGATCCGGGGGATTCGAAACCTGGCCACAGAAATTCAGATCAGTCTTTCCATCGTGGAGAGTGCCAGGGAGGATCTGGGATTCATTCTGGAAAAGGCCATTTCGGAAGAGCAGAAACGGGATGCGCAATCGCTGCTGGTTTATCTGGAACGGTTTGAAGCCACGGAACTGGCTATCAAGAAAGAGCTTGATGCGGTTTTGGCCCGCTTCGTGACGGCGGAAAAGGAAAGCGACCAATACATCAAGGGCCTGGAACAAGAAAGGGCATCCGTCTGGGCCTATTATTTCACGCAGCCGCTCTTTGTATTGTTCGACAGGGAGGTCCTGGGGGACCTCTCCCGGTCATATTTCATCTGGACGCGTTGGATTCAGGCGGCCCTTGGATCCAAACTTCCGGATTCCGCCGCTGAATGGAGGCAATCGGCCCTTGCCTTCCTGGTCACAGGACTCGCCTGGCTCCTCATTTTCCGATGGATACTTTTCCGGACCATCTCCCGGTCACATGCAAATCAGGACGGATGGGCTCGGTTCCTGCATGTCTCCAGTCTTTCCATATTCCTCTGTGGGGGGTTCTGGGCGGCGTCCATGATCAATGTCTTTCCGGAAAATATCGTTTTTTCCAGTTTGGCTGTCATCTTTGGCGCGGCAGTGGCCCTTTTACTGGCCTGGAGGTTGCGGGAGATCAAGCTTAAATCCGGCCTTTCCTCCCCTCTGTTGCCTCTTTTTTATCTTTATGCTGCCGGTATCACGGCCCAGCTCATCAACATGCCGCTGCTGTTGCTTGGCCTGGTCTGGCCCGTGGCCGTGGGAATCATGATGTTCTTCATGTGGCGTACATCCCGAAAACACACCAACGACATGCCGCGAAGACTGGCCCGCTTCTGCTTCTGGAGCGGCATTCCGATTATCGGTCTTTCTCTGGCGGGATTTACCTTTCCATCCGTAGTGATTTTTCTGACGCTTTTTCTATGTTGCATCGTTTACCAGTTCGCTCTCGCGGTTTCTGATCTCATCCGGGGCCGATTGGTCAGGCTGCAGGACAAGGGGGATTCCCTGCTCCACTCCGTGAGCGTCAGTCTGGGCATTCCGCTGATCTGGTTCTTTTCTGCAGGTTTCATCCTGATCTGGTTGGCAGACCAGTTTGGCCAAGATAGAATTCTGGACCTGACAGACAAGATCGCGTTCACCTGGAAAGATGTTCACGTCGGTTTTGTTCAGATCACCGTGGGCGTTGCCCTGTTTTTTGTGGTCAAACCGGTGGTTGAGGTGCTCAAGCATGCGGTGGACGGCATGGTCCGCAGGTCCCAGGTGGACCAGGCAGTCATTCTTCCCCTTAAGACCGTGATAGCCTACGGGGTCTGGGGCCTTTACGGTCTGGTGCTGCTCAACATCATCGGCGTCAGTCTGTCGTCCATCGTGGTGCTTGCAGGCGGCATGAGCGTGGGAATCGGGTTCGGGTTGCAGCACATCATCAACAATTTCGTGAGCGGTCTTATCCTGCTCTTTGGTCGCTCCGTGCGGCCGGGCGATGTGATTGAGCATGAACTGGTTATGGGTGTGGTGGAAAGGGTGACCATTCGAAACACACTGGTTCAGACACGGGACGACACCACGATGCTGATCCCCAATTCGAACCTCGTCTCCATGCCCTTCGTGAACATGAGCCGCAGTAACAACCGTGCCGTCCGGCTGGTTGTGGCGGTGGGAGCCAGCTACGACAGTGATCCTGAGCTGGTGAAACGGCTGTTGATGGAGGCGGCCGCTGAACACCCGGAAGTTCTGAAAGATCCAGAGCCACGGGTGCGCTTCGAGGACTTCGGGGAAAGTTGTCTGGATTTCCGGATCAAGTTCTGGGTGCGATTTGACGGTTCCAAGCGCGTTGCCTCGGACCTGCGGTTCGCCATCCTGAAAAAGTTTCGGGATTACGGTGTGGAGATTGCCTTTCCTCAGATGGATCTGCACCTGAAGGAGCTTCCGGAGGGAAACCACGCGTGACCCCCAAGACTGGATAAACAGGATGGTCGCGCAGAATTCACAGTTTGCCAACCCGCGCAGCGTACGCTGCTTGCCCGGAATTAATCCTAACCCGTCTTGAATGAGGACAATATCGGCTTCATTGAACCCATGAGCGGTTACTCATTGGAGATGGCCGGTTTCAGCATCAGGGTGAGAATGAGGCCTGCAGCGGCCATTCCGACCAGGATCAGAAAAATGAGCTGGTAGCTCTGTGTCACATCAAAGACAAGGCCGGCCAGCACCGGACCGACAGACCCGCCCACGGTTCCGGTAAAGGCGACGATGCCGAAAAAGACCCCATGGGACCGAAGGCCGAAGAACTCGGCCACAATGGGCGACATGAGGGTAAAAATCCCGCCGTGGGCAATGCCGTAGATGGCGGCAAAAAAATAGAGCATCCATATTCCCCGGGCCGTACACAGCCACAGCAGGCTGGCAATGAGGAGGATGAGGCAGCCTATCAGACATTTCCGGGTTCCGATTCTGTCGATAGCCATGCCGACACAGAGGCGGCCGACCATGCTGACGCCGCCGATGGTGGATAGGATTCCGGCCGCCTTCAGTGTATCGATCCCGATGTCGGTGGCATGGGCCACAATGTGCACCAGGATGGTGAGCATGCAGAACGCTGCCAGCAGATTGATGGTGCAGAGCATCCAGAACTGCGGGTTGCGGAGGGCTTGCCGAAGGGTGAGGCCGCTCTCGGAACCGGGGCGGTCCCCCGTAGCGGCGTTCATGCGCCCGTCAGGAAACTGTCCCATTTGGCCGGGGTCTCGTCGCAGCAACTGAGCGGCCCCGATGATGAAGATAAGCGCGATGATGCCGATAACCACGGATGCGTTGCGCCACCCCCACCCCATGATGAACAGGCCGGCCAGAAACGGCATCATCATCTGCCCGGCGCCGGTCCCCGCCTTGACAAGGCCGGTCATCATGCCCCTGCGCAATAGAAACCACCTTGCCGTGGTGGTCAAGGGGATGACGTCCACTGCGCTCAGGCCGATGCCTCCCACCAGTCCGTAAAAGAGATAGAGTTGCCAGGCCGCGCTTATCTGAGAGAGGAGGAGATAGCTGCAGCCAAAGAACAGGGCGCTGATCGTCATGAGCACCCGTGGCCCGAACCTGTCGTTCAGGTTCCCCACCAGGATGCCCACAAAGCCCATCAGGAGAAAGGCCAAGGACGATGCCCCGGAAATGGTCGCGCGGGACCAGCCGAATTCCGTCAGCAACGGTTTGAAGAAGACGCCGTAGGCAATATAACTCCCCACGCCGATTCCCTGCACGAGGAGACAGGCCACGACGATGATATAGCCGTAAAAAAATCCGGTCTCGTTTTGTTTGATAGTTGCCGGCCGCAATGCGTGGTTGCTCCTAACTCTGACCTTAAGCCATCATGTTTAGTGGTGGACCCGGAAAGGTTCTACCGTTCCGTCGGGGACAGCGGGCTGGAATAATGGAAGAATGGAACGATGGAATATCGGGAAGAACAGGGGACGTATCGATTGCAAAAAGAGCAAGACATCCTTTGACCCCATTATTCCAATATTTCCGTTGTCCAACATTTCAATCGAACCAGGAATCTCCGTGAAATGGCTGTTCGCCCCCTTTCAGGGGGCTTCGTGAGGTCAGCCGCTATGCGGATGTGACTACTTGACGATCTTCAGCATCTCTTTGAATTCCATGGTCCCGGCCCGCTTCAGTATCTGGAAGATGATGGTCTCCGCAGAGGTGATGACGGCCCCGGCCTCGCGCATGAGGGAGAGACCGATGCCCCAGTTATCGGCGGTTCGGGAATCCACGGCGTGATGCGGCACGTGGACGGTGTATCCTCTTTCAAGGAGAGAGATGCAGGTCTGGAATATGCAGATGTGCGTTTCAACGCCCGTCAGGATGATGTTGCGGAGGGTCTTTTCCTCCAGACGGGTATTGAATAGATCGACGTGGCAGCAGTCGAAATCGAGCTTTTCAATGGGGTTGTACTGAGGCAGGGCCTCCTTGAGAGCGGGGATGGTGGGGCCTAACAGCCTCGGATTCTGCTCGGTCAGGATAACAGGCAAGTGGAATATTCGGGCCAGGTGGAGGAGCTTGACGATCCTGTCGCCGACCCTGCCGGGGTTGCCCATGACCTGCATGAGCCTTTCCTGGGCATCGACGATAATGAGGCCGGTGTTTTCTCTGGCGAGCAATGATATCTTCATAACAGAACGGGATATTAGGTCACGGGCCGCCCTGTTGTCAAGATGAAGATGCCGGATTTCCTTCACACCCATGCCTCATGCCTCGCGACTTGACCCTTGCGCCTGACAATCGTAGCATATCCTTTAGATAACAGATCGGTTCTGCTATGATGTGAAAAGTGCGGGATAGGTGACGGGTTGAACTGGAAGGTCTGTAATCATGGGAATGGAAAGAGATATTGTCACGCTGATCGAAGCGGTCGGCCCGTTGACCGGGGCTGAGCTGTTGGAGAGAATGAACCGGGACATGTTTCCTTTGTGGCGGAACTGCATGCTTTCGAGGGATCTCTCCGTCCGGACCATAGGCCCCCGTTACCTGCGACTGGATCGGAGGATCGAGGGGTTTGCCCGGCTCTCCCCCTCCATTCTTCGGGAATTCCTGACCTATTCGGTGATCGGGCCGGCCGGGGATCCGGACGCGATTCTTCGAAGGGCGGAGGAGATCCGGGCCCACATCGAGGAGGTGACCCGGTCCAAGTCGGAACTGGCCTATGAGATCCTGTCAGCGGCCGTGGAGCGGTTTGAGGTGGTCGGGTTGGTGCGTGAGCAGGCAGCGGTCATGATCGCGGGGGATATCGTCTATAACATGGCGCACGATGTCCCCCGGCCTGAGCGGAGCACAGGGCGGCTGGTCAATGGATCGGATATGGATATTGTTATCGTCGTGGGCGATCAATTCCCAAAGGGCCTGATCCCCAGATTGGACGACGCTGTGTATGAGGAGAAGCAACGGATCCTGATGACGCCCCATCTCAGAGAAGAGATCGACTATGTTGTCAAGGATATGGCCCGGGTGAGGGAGCAGGTGCGCTTTGACACCTTCAGGCATATGGTGGCATGCAAGATCCTTCAGGAAGGGACCTTGCTCTATGGGAGTGAGGACCTATTTTGCACCATCAAGGCGATGCTGAGGGAGACAGGGGTGACGGAAAGACTTGCGGCGCTGGAAGATCGGGCGAGAATCTTTAGAGAAAACGCTGAAAGAGATCTGCTGAAAAGGGATTTTGAAGAAATCAGGCGGGATTGTCAGGACCTCTTTTATCCGACAGAAGAATCGGAGGAGTTTGAATAAGAGGCAACTTCTGTTGCCGATGGTTCGTGAGCCAGGTCCATGTCTCGGTGCTTGAGCGTGACGTCCCGCTTTTCTCCCTTCAGAAATTCAAAGATCTTTTGTGCGATGGTCACGGATCGGTGACGGCCCCCGGTGCAGCCCAGTGCAATCGTCAGATAGGATTTGCCCTCCCTCTCATACAGGGGGAGGAGATAGTTCAGGAGCCCGAAATATTTCTCAAGAAACTCAATGGTTTCTGGCCATTTGAGGACGAACTGCTGTACCCTTTCATCCGTTCCATCCAGTTTCTTCAATTCGGGGACAAAGTAGGGGTTGGGGATGAACCGTACGTCGATCATCAGGTCTGCCTCGAGAGGGACGCCGTACTTGAACCCGAAGGAGAGGATGGATATGCGCATCCGCTCCGTCTTAACCCCCTGAAGCGCATGTTGAATAATGGCGTCTTTGAGCTGGTGGACCGTCAGTCTCGAGGTATCGATGATCCGGTCGGCCATCTCTTTGAGCCCCTTTAACTGCTCTTTTTCAGATCGGATTCTGTCAATCAGGCCGGCGCCGTCGGCAACCGGATGCTGCCGACGGGTCTCGCTGTATCGCTTCAACAGGACGTCTTCCGAACACTCCAGGAAGAGGACGATGAAGTGGTAGCCCTCTTTTCGCAGGGCATGAAAGACCTGCTGGTAGTTCTTGACAAATTCCTTCTGCCTGAGATCCATGCCAAAGGCAAGCTTCTGGATCTCCGAGACCCCCACTGAACGGAGTTCCATGAATTTGGGGAGGAGGAGGACCGGCATGTTGTCCACGCAGAAATAGCCCTCGTCCTCGAGCGAACGAATCGCCACGCTCTTTCCGGAACCGGACAGGCCTGTGATGATGACGATGTTGATATTTTTCATGGGACGGAGTTTCGCAGTTTTGCATCCTCATGTCAAACAGGATTTATTTCGGCGGCAGTTCGCTTTTTGCCTTCCGTGATGATGTGATAACGGGACCTGTTTGCTGACGCGGATACCCGCAACCAAAATGTCTCGCGCAAAGTCGCAAAGGCGCAAAGAGATTTTCTTGTTTTTTGTGACAGAAAATCTGGGCCAATTAACCCTTGACAAGGAATTGAACTCCCTATATAAAGCAGAACCGAGTCAGTAACACAACGGCGTGTTGCTCGAGGAGACGATGGAGTCCACAAACTACAAGGGGTGTAGTGTGTGGATTTTTTTGTTTAGATGACCGCAGCATGTCTGCATCCGAGGAGGAAACCTTGTCGCCCAAGGCCGAAAATGACGAGAAGATCAGCCTGTTGATCAATAAAGGGGTCGAGATTCGCAACCCCCTGACGGTTGATATCGGGGAGGACGTTGCCATCGAGCGGATCTCCGGAAACGGGGTCCGGATCTATCCGGGGTGCCGCATCTATGGCTCGGAGACCGTTATCGCAGCCGGGACCCGGATCGGCCAGGAAGGGCCGGTGACCATAGAAGACTGCCAGGTCGGTCCCAAGGTTGAACTGAAGGCCGGGTATTTTAAGAAGGCGGCCTTCCTGGAAAAGGCCAATATGGGGTCGGGGGCCCACGTCCGGGAAGGGTGCATCCTGGAAGAAGAGGCCAGCGGGGCCCACTGCGTGGGTCTGAAGCAGACCATCCTCTTTCCTTTCGTCACCCTGGGGAGCCTTATCAATTTCTGCGACTGCTTTATGGCCGGGGGGACGAGCCGGAAAGACCACAGCGAGGTGGGGAGTTCCTATATCCATTTCAATTTCACCCCCAGCGGCGACAAGACCACCGCATCCCTGATCGGCGATGTTCCCCGGGGCGTCATGCTCAATCAGCCGGCCATCTTTTTAGGCGGCCAGGGGGGGATGGTGGGCCCGTTGCGCCTGAATTACGGCAATGTCGTCGCCGCGGGCACCATCCTGCGAAAGGATGTTTCAGAGTGCTGCAAGCTGATCATTACCAAGACCTACCGCGCCGGCGTGTTCCCCTTTGTATCGGATCTTTATTCAGGTCTTTCACGCATCCTGGAAAACAATATCCTCTATCTGGCCAATCTGGCCGCCCTGGAGCAATGGTATATCCATGTGCGGCAGTCTTTCTTCCACGCCCAGGAACTGGGGGATCTGATCTACGCGGGGGTGCTGGACAAGCTGGCATTGGCCAAAAAGGAACGGATCAAACGGCTCCGGGTCATGACGGACAAGATTGAAGCATCTCTTGAAAGGCACGGGGATCAGGACAGCGGCAGGGCCGGCAAGCGGGAACTTTGCGACACGATTGGACGGATCGCTGAATTGTTTTCAGGGGAACTCGCAGGGAAGAGCGGCCTGCATGCAAGGGACGGCTTCTTAGAGGCATTCACGGGTCATCAGAAAGAGAATGGCGGGACCTATGTGGAGACCGTGCAGGGCCTCCCTGCGCGTGTATCCGAACAGGGCACGGCATGGCTCCAGGAGATCGTGGATGCCATCTGTCTGAAGGGGTCGGCGTTTCTCCCGTCACTGGACCTGTTTAATGATGTAACCCGTGGGTCGCGGTAAATAGGAGTATGGGGTGAGACGTGTGGAGTCAGAGGTTCAGATCGGAATTTTTCATGATCAACTTTGATGCATTCGTAAAAAGTCGTCACCCCGTTGAAAAACGGGGTCCAGAGGTTTTGTAACTGATTGAATCCCGCTATTGCGGGACTGGATTCCGGCTTTCGCCGGAATGACGAAAAATGACATTTCCTGACTTTTTACGGGACTATCAACTTTAGGCGCTTCAAATTTGTAACTCCAAAATCGTCACTTAAGACTTGGAAGACCGGCAACGGGCAGCGAGTAGGGAAGGCGCAAGGCCCACGGGATGATCCGGTATCAAGTATCAAACATCCAGCATCCAGTAACCAGCATCCAGTATCCAGCAACGAGGAGGAATATCAATGGGAAAATTATTCGGCACAGACGGGATCCGGGGAGAGGCCAACCGCTATCCCATGGATGCCATGACGGCCTTTTCCGTGGGCCAGGCCGTGACCCACCTGTTCAGGAACGGCGACCACCGGACCCGGATCATTATCGGCAAGGACACGCGCATCTCCGGCTATATGCTGGAAAGTTCCCTGGAGGCGGGGATTACCTCCATGGGGGGAAACCCCTATCTGGTGGGCGTGCTCCCCACGCCGGGAATCGCCTTCATCACCCAGAGCATGCGGGCCGATGCGGGGATCGTGATCTCGGCCTCGCACAATCCCTACCAGGACAACGGCATCAAGATCTTCTCCGGGGCCGGGTACAAACTTTCCGACGAAAAGGAGGCAATGATCGAGGACCTTATGCTGAAGGGGCGGCTTCCTGAGATGACGCCGCCTGCCAAAGAAATGGGTCGCGCCAGGCGCATTGAGGATGTCCTCGGCCGATACATCGTCTTTATCAAGAATACCTTTCCCCGGAGGCTGTCCATGGAGGGGATGAAGATTGTCATCGATGCGGCCAACGGCGCCACATATAAGGTGGCCCCGGCTGTTTTCGCCGAACTGGGGGCTGATGTGGAGCTCATTCACAACACCCCTGACGGGCTCAACATCAATGACAATTGCGGGTCTCAGTATACGGAGGATCTCGAGAGACGCGTAAAGGAAAAGGGCGCGGCCGTGGGCCTGGCATTTGACGGCGACGGCGACCGTTTGATTGCCGTAGATGAAAAGGGACATAAGATTACCGGGGATCAGATCCTGATCATCTGCGCGAAGGTTCTAAAAGAATATGGACAATTGACGAACGATCTTCTCGTCAGCACCATCATGAGCAACATCGGCCTGACCGTCGCCTGCAAGAGATATGGATTTGCCCATCATGCCTCCAAGGTGGGGGACCGATACGTGCTGGAGGATATGCAGCGGCTGGGCGCGGTGATCGGCGGCGAGGAATCGGGCCACATGATCTTTCTCGACCATCATACCACCGGCGACGGCATCCTGACGGCCATGCAACTGATTGCCGCCATGGTCAGTGAAGACAAGCCCCTTTCCGAACTGGCGGCGTTGATGGATGTATTTCCCCAGAAGCTGATGAATGTCGAGGTCAAAAACAAACCGGACATTGCTTCAGTGCCGCAGGTAATGAAGGTCATTCAAGAGGTTGAGGCACTCCTTGGGGATGAGGGAAGGGTCTTGGTCCGCTATTCCGGTACCCAGAACGTATGCCGTGTGATGGTTGAGGGACCGGCCGACGATGTGACCGAAACCTATTGTGCGCAGATCGCCGAGGTGGTAAAGACCGCCCTCAATTGATTCCAGCGGTTATTTTGTAAACTCACCGTATTAACAAGGAGGCGCCCCGTGCCCATCACCGTGTTCATTGCCAAGAACTTCAATCATATGAGCGAGGTGGCGACAGAGATCGTCAAAGAGCGGATCATCCGTGTGCTGGAACAGAAAGAGGAGTTTGTGCTGGGACTGGCAACGGGGAGCTCGCCCACCGGCGTTTACAGGCGCCTGGCCAGGGCGGCCAATGCCGGTGAATTTGACAGCGGCCGGATACGCAGTTTCAATCTGGACGAATACGTGGGTCTTCCCGGAGAGAATGCTCAGCAGCGGATGATGCACCCGGAGAGCTACTGCTATTTCATGATCCAGGAGTTTTTCAGCCTTTTGAAAGACAAATTCGTTGAGACCGCTGTTCCTTTCGGGACCTTGATTGATCAGAAAGAACTTGTGCACCATCTTAATGCCCATCCCGATGACTGGAGCAAGTCAGGCGCCGATGCCGGCAGGTCGGTTGTCATCAAACAGAGGCCCGAATCAGAATACCTGGCATGGGTCCGAAAAAAGGTGCTGGATGCGTATGCACGGAAGATCAAACAGGCGGGCGGCATCGATTTGCAGATTATCGGCGTGGGCGGACGCGGCCATGTCGCCTTTCACGAGGCAGGGATCCCCTTCAAGGGAAGCCGGGTCATGTTGGTGAAGCTGGATGACAATACCGTGGAAAATGCCGTTGCGGACGGGCATTTCGCCTCGAAAAAGGATTCCCCCCGCTATGCGGTGACCATGGGGGCTGAGCTGGTGTACCAGGCGCGCACCGTGGTCCTGCTGGCAGCGGGCGAACGCAAGGTCGCGGCCGTGGCCGAATCGCTCCTGGGTGAGCCGACCCCGGACGTCCCGATTTCATATGGTCAGATATATGGAAAGGGCGGGGGCAACCTGATTTATGTGGTGGACAGGATCGTCGGAAAGCCGCTTCTTGACAACAGCAAGGCCCTTAAACAGAAGGGGATCCATATCCAGAAGGTCACATAAGCCGCGCTGATGCTGGATCCTGAATGCTTGAAACTGGGTACTTGTTTCCCAGCGGTACCCTCCACGCTTCTCTTGGGTCCGGCCCCCGGCGTCTTAATTGGCCTCCAGGAAATATCTTTTCATCTTTTCGTTGACCTCTGCCAGGGTCTCCTCCAGCCATAGGACGTCGGCCATGCTGAGCCGTCCCGTCTTGGTGGTCGATTTGGAGCCGTCTTTTTTGGTATAGATCCGGGGACCGATCTGTAACTTGGGTTCGCCCTCGCCATACCGGCATATGGAGATCTGGAGCCCGGTTTCCTCATTCTCCCAGGTGTCCAACACCTGGTCTTTGCTTGCGTCGTACGCCATCTATCTCTTCCTTGTGTGAAATTGGTTTCTTGGGACTGTTGGGTTTGTTCTTTAACTTGAGAGTCCGAGGTTCTCACGTCATGCCGAACCCCGTATCGGGTACGGGGCAGGCTTGATCCGGCATCCAGAACATTTAACTTGTCAAAAAGACACTGGATTCCGGCTTTCGCCGGAATGACGGCCTGGAATTTATGCATTCAATAAAATCAATACATTACGAGAACTTTGGACTGTGGAGTGCTTTAATTATTTTGCCCAAAATTATTTTGCCGATTCCCAGCCGAACTCTGCGGCCTCGCCCAGTTCCTCCTCTATCCTGAGAAGCTCATTGTATTTGCATATCCGTTCGGTCCTGCAAAGGGACCCGGTCTTTATCTGACC